>NZ_JACHVA010000136.1 GCF_014230055.1 Puniceicoccus vermicola
GGACGCGGATAGGGTCCTGAGTGTCCTGAAGCGGTATTTCGTGAGGGATGTTTCGTCCTGCCATTGCGCGGTGGGCGCTGAAGCGACCCACCCACGGTGGGGCATGGCTTGAGGCTAGCCCAGTTGGACGCGGAGAGGGTCCTGAGTGTCCTGAAGCGGCATTTCGTGGGGGATAGTTTGGTCCTGCCATTGCGCGGTGGGTGCTGAAGCGACCCACCCACAGTGGGGCATGGCTTCAGCCTTTCCCGGTTGGACGCGGATAGGGTCCCGAGTGTCCTGAAGCGGCATTTCTTGGGGGGTGTTTGGTCCTGCCATTGCGCGGTGGGTGCTGAAGCGACCCACCCACAGTGGGGCATGGCTTAAGCCTTGCCCAGTTGGACGCGGATAGGGTCCTGAGTGTCCTGAAGCGGTATTTCGTGAGGGATGTTTCGTCCTGCCATTGCGCGGTGGGCGCTGAAGCGACCCACCCACAGTGGGGCATGGCTTAAGCCTTGCCCAAGTTGGACGCGGATAGGGTCCTGAGTGTCCTGAAGCGGCATTTCGTGGGGAATGTTCGGTCCTGCTTTTGCGCGGTGGGCGCTGAAGCGACCCACCCACAATGGGGGCACAGTTAGCGGATTGAAATCCGCGCTGCAGGAGACGCTTTGTTCTATTCTCCGGTGCCTTTGGGGAATGCGAATACCAACCTTCGGTCAATCCAGCAGGGCCGGGTTTCGCCGGCTTTGATTCGTGTGGTCATGCGGTGAAAGGCGCGGAAGCGGAGATTCTCGCAGGTGGGGATGAGGGGTTGGAACTCGGTGACCCGGCGTCCACCCATGACTCGGGATTCGTGAATTTTTGCCTCAAAGCAAAGGTGGTAATCGGGGGCCTCGTGGGGTTCCCGAAAGACGAAGGCTTGGTCGCGGATGACGACATCGACCGAGCCGCTGGAGATTTCTGACGGGGCTTCCCATTCGCCAAGGGCGCTCTTGAGGAGGCCATTTTCAACGATTCCCGAGAGGCTGGCGGTTTCCCCGAAGAAACGGGCGGCGAAAGGGGTGGCGGGGCGGAAGTAGAAGTCTTCCGGAGAACCTTCTTGGACGATGTGTCCGTGGTCAAGGAGGAGAATTCGGTCAGCGAGCTGGGCGGCCTCTTCTCCGTCGTGGGTGACGAGGATGGTGGCGGAGCCTTCGCCGTGAAGGATTCGGCGGGTTTCTTCACGCACCGAGAATCGGAGGTTGATGTCGAGATTGGAGAAAGGTTCGTCCATCAGCATCAAGGCCGGACGAAGCGCAATGGCGCGGGCGAGGGCGACCCGCTGTTGCTGCCCTCCGCTTAGGGTGTGGGGGAATCGGTCATGGGAAGTCCCGAGGCCAACGTGCTCGAGGACTTGGGTCGCTCGTCGGTATCGCTCTTGGGGGCTGACTCGTTTGAGGCCGAAAACCACATTTTGAATGACGGTGAGGTGCGGAAAAAGGGCGTAGTCTTGGAAAACCATCGAGATGGGTCGTTTCTCGGGAGGAGAGACTTTGGGTCCATTCGCGACCTGGTTACCCGCGATGAAAATCTTGCCGGTTTCCGGGGCTTCCAGTCCGCTTGCAAGCCGGAGAATGGTGGTTTTTCCGCAGCCTGAGGGCCCGAGCAGACAGACGATCTCCCCTGGCTGAATCGAAAATGAGATATCCGTGACGCTGGGAGATTTTCCGTAGCGATGGGAGACTCCCTCGAAGCGGATTGCGGCTGGATCAACTGAGTTCTTCATGCGAATTGCGGTTTCACCCATTCAGGACTGTGGTGGGGAAGTCAAGGTTCGGTGAGTCGGTGAGTCGGTAGTCGGTAGTCGGTGGACGGTGGACGGTGGACGGTGAGTCGGTGAGTCGGTGGGATTGGGGTATGATCCCTATCGGCATTGGGAACAGTTGAAGGGTTGATCGGGTGGTCACTCGACTTCGCTGCGTTCGGCCCGGGATTTTGACATCATGCGGCTGAGGATGAGGACGGGGGCGAGACCTACTAGAACGATCATAAGGGCTGGGGCGGCTGATTCCGCGAAGCGCTCGTCAGAAGCCTGTTGGTAAATATGAACCGCGAGCGTATCGAAATTGAAAGGACGGATCATCAAAGTGGCGGGAAGCTCTTTCAATACCTCGACAAAGACGAGGAGGGCGGCGGCGAGGGTGCTGGCCCGCAGCATGGGAAAATGGATTCTGCGGAGAACCCCAACCGGTCCCGCGCCGAGGGTGCGTCCTGCCTGGTCGAGGGAGGGGGAGATGCGTCCGAGTCCGGACTCGACCGTTCCGAGGGAGAGGGTGAGAAAGCGGGTGACGTACGCGAAGAGGAGGGCGGCGAGGGTGCCGCTGAGGAGAAAGTGGTGGGAAAAGAGGGAGGTCGTAGCCCGATCCGTCCAGCCGAGAATGAGGAGGACGCCGACGGCAATCACGGAGCCGGGGATGGCGTAGCCCAAGGAGGCCATTCGGGCGGCGCTGCGGGACACGAGTCCCGGCGCAAGTCGAACGTTGTAGGAGAGGATCAGAGCGAAAAGAACGGCAAGAACGGAGGCGGAGAGGGCGAGGACGATGCTGTGCCATGCCCATTCGAGAGAATCGAGGAGAGAGGGAAAGAATCCGGCTTGGGTCGAGGCTTCGATGAGAATGCCCAGGGGAATCAGGAAGCCGATGAGGACCGGAAGAAAACAAATTATAAAGGCGCAGAATTTCTTGGGGATAGAGAGAGGCCAGCGGGGAAGATTCTGGTGCCGGTTGGTCGTGTGAAAGAAGCGTTTTCGCCCGCGGCTGAGGCGTTCCAGAACGACAACGAGGACGATGACTCCCAATAGACCGGCGGAGAGTTGCGCCGCGGCAATAGGCGAGCCCAGCCCAAACCAGGTGCGGTAGATCCCGGTCGTAAACGTATCGACCGCGAAGTAATCTACGGCACCGTAGTCGGCCAACGATTCCATGGCGACGAGGGCTATGCCAGCGGCGAGGGCCGGACGGGCAAGGGGAATGGCTACGCGACGGAAAGATTGGAGTCGCGATTGGCCCATGGTGCGCGAGGCATCCAGCATGCAGACAGATTGCTCGAGGAAAGAGGCTCTGCAGAGCAGGTAGACATAAGGGTAGAGGACGAAGGCAAACAGGAAGATAGCTCCACCGAGAGATCGAATCTGTGGAAACCAGTATTCCCGGGCTCCGAGTCCCGTCCAGTTGCGGATCCAATCCTGAATGGGTCCATTGAAATCAAGAAAGTCGGTGTAGGCGTAAGCGATGAGGTAGGTCGGCATCGCCAGCGGCAGAAGAAGCATCCACTCCAGAATGCGTCGCCCGGGGAATTGGTACATGGTGATGCACCAGGCCGAGAAGAGCCCGATGAGACCCGCGCCCAGCCCGGCTCCGAAGGCGAGGAAAAGGCTGTTGCGAATGTAGAGTCCGAGAACGGTTTCCCGGAGGTGGGCCCACGTTCCGTCGCCTCCCAGTAGGGGGCTGGCCGCTATGACGAAAACGGGGGCAGCGATAATCAGTGCCAGTAGGCAACCGCCCGTCAGAAGAAGAGGTTTCGTGGACGGACGGGAAATGCGGGATGAGGTCTCCTCAGGAGTCTCTGGTGCCGCCTGCGCGGAAGCGTTGGCTGTTGTGGAAGAGCCGTCAGAGGGAGGTTGTCCTGCTGGAATCGGGTGTTCGATGGTGTCGTCCGGTGTTCGGAAGTTCGATGTTTTTGATCTGCGGCTCGTATGAAAGAACGAAATGCCTCTGATGTTGGGCAGATAGGCCAGAACAGACACCGGAGAGGAATGGTGATCACCATTTCTACGGGTTGTTCCAGACAGTAAGGGAGGTGCTAAAGCAGCCTCCTCACTTTAGATCGGCGATTTGACTGCGTCTTTTTCTCGTTTCTTGTTGGAGAGGAATGGCGATCGCCATTCCTGCGCGTCGTCTCGGGCGGGAGGGGAGGCGCTGAAGCCTCCTCCCCACTCTGGAAGACGCCGCGGTTTCGTATCTTGGGCCGATCAGCGCCAGCCGACGCGGTCGAAGATACGGATCGCTTCCGGATTATTGTCGCCGATGACGGAAGAAGGAGTGTCGTTTTCTACAAAGACAAAGCTCTCGAGCACCTCCGGGACCTCGGCATCCGGATTGACAGGGAATTCGGAGTTTCCATTCGCGAGGATTTCCTGAGCTTCCGGGGAAACCATGAACTCCAGGAACTGAACAGCTTCTTCTGGGTGGGGGGCACCTTTGACCATGCCCGCTCCGCTGATGTTAACATGCGCTCCGCCTTCACCTTCGCCCTGATTCGGGAAGAAGACTCCAACTTTTTCGATCACTTCCTGATCCTCGGGTTTGTCGGAGCCCATCAGGCGAACGTAGTAGTAGTGGTTGGCAATGGCAATGTCTCCCAAGCCGGCGGCGACGGCGCGGAGTTGGCCTGTGTCGTTCGATTGTGGTTTGCGGGCAAAGTTTTCGACAATACCAGCGGCCCATTCTTCGGCTCCCTCTTCTCCCTCTTCGGCAATGATCATTCCGAGAAGAGACTGGTTATAGACGTTCGAGGAGCTGCGGATCAGGATGCTGTCTTCCCACTCCGGATCGGTGAGGGCTTGATAAGTCGAGAGATCTGCCGGATCAACCCGTTCCTTGGAGTAGAAAATCAGCCGAGCGCGCTTGGTAATTCCAAACCAGAGATTGTCGGGATCGCGGAATTCGGCGGGCACGGATTCGATGAGGATCTCGGATTCGGCGGGGGCGAAGATACCGGCCTGCTCGGCAGCCCAGAGGCGTCCGGCGTCCACGGTGATAAAAACGTCGGCGGGGGAGTTGTCTCCCTCGGCTTTGATCCGTTCGAGGAGGGCGTCGCCCTTTCCATCGACCACATTGACCTCGATTCCAGTCTTTTCTTCAAATTTCTCGTAGAGCTCGTCATCACCGGGATAGTGGCGAGCGGTATAGATATTGACTTCGGCGGCGTTGGCGAAAATCGCGGCCAAGGGCAATGAGAGGAACGCTAGGTTTTTTCGGATCATGTTAAGAACGAGTCTCATTTGCGGGTAAAAGTCAATGGGAATGCCATTATGGAGGGTGAATTGGGACAAATCTCATCGCCGCGCCAGCAAGATGGAGAGGAAGGAGAACTCCCTGAGGGCGAGCTAGGCCGACAACGTTGGGAATTTTGTAAAATTCTCCTGATCGCAATGGGTCCAAATTTCGATTGCGAAGCCCGAAAAGTTGAGCATCTTATGAGTATGCGTAAAAAGGACGCGTTTACCCTAATTGAGTTACTGACCGTGATCGCAGTGATTGCCATTTTGGCGGCAATTTCATTCGGAATCACCTCAGGTGTTTATCAGCGCCAAGCGCGCACGAAGGCGGCGGCAGAGCTTTCGGCCTTGTCGGCAGCCTTAGAATCTTATCGGGCTCAGTATGGCACCTATCCGATAACGAACGATCCAGGGGTTATGCTTAAGGCTCTGGCCAATCGCGTTAAATGGGATGGGCCTTCCTCGGATGATACCGTCAATATTTCGGAGCGTCGGCCATTCATTGAGCCTTCGAAGTATGATATTGCTGGTACGGGTGAGTTTTGGAATGACACGCAGACTTTGGTGGATCCATGGGGGAACGGTTATCACTATGAGTTTTCAACGGGTAGCTCTTGGAAACGGTTCGGATTCATCTTGTTTTCGGATGGGCCGGATGGGACTTCTGCTGCTCCGGTGGACGGAATTATGAACAAGGACCACGCTGACAACGCCGACAACATTTACGCCGGTTCGAACTAAGGGAGATTTAGCTATGAAGAAAAATAAACAAGGTTTTACCCTCATTGAGTTGCTCACGGTGATTGCGATCATCGGTATTCTTGCTGGGATCATTATTCCCTCCGTCGGGGCTGTGCGGAAAAGTGCGAAAAAGGCGAAGACGCAATCGATGTTCAGTCAGTGGGCTTCAGCAATTGAGCTTTTTCGCCAAGATTATGGCTACTACCCCCTCGCGGCAGATGGGTCGTACGATTTGAGTACTTCTGGCAACCAAACCAAATTTATCCAAGTGCTGGAGGGGACTGAGACGGGCGCTGACCGGTTGAACAAGAAGAATGTCAGGTACTATTCCTTCCCGGGCGATGCTTTCGCTATTCCTGACGATGATTCTTCTGGATTGGTCGATGCTTTCGAGAATCCTTCGATTTTCATGGCGGTAGACAATGACCAAGATGGAGTGATCGATGCAGCCGATGTGGATATATCGAGCGACGATGTTCGACGTGGAGTCATTTTCTACTCGAAGGCGAATGAAGATTTAGATGCTCCCGAGATTAAGTCTTGGTAGGAGTAGTTTTGAATTTTTGATCTGGATTTCTTCGCCGATCGCCCTCTTCACTAACGTATGACAAGCGAGACGCGTTCCTACGTGGTGCGCCGTTCTTCGATTCACAACCGCGGACTTTATGCGCGGACGTCGATTGAGGAGGGGGAGTACATTATTGAGTACAAGGGGGAGAAAATCTCTAAAGCGGAATCGGAACGGAGAGCCCTTTCTCAAGAAGCCCGCGGGAAGAAGAACCAGTCCGGTCAGGTCTACATTTTTGACCTGAACAAACGATTTGACCTCGACGGAAATAAGCCGGGAAATCTCGCCCGCTTTGCCAACCATAGTTGTGAGCCGAATTGTGAGGCCGTCAATTATCGGGGGCGGATCTGGTTCGTCGCCCTGCGAGACATCGAGCCAGGGGAGGAGCTGACGTTCGATTATGGATATGCTTTGGAAAGCGCCCTTGATCATCCATGTCGCTGCGGAAAGCCGTCCTGCATTGGGTATATCGTCAACGAAGCGGATCGCCCGAAGTTGAAGAAGATGCTTCGCAAAAAGAAGAAGAAAAAGGAGAAGAAGTCGTGATCGGCTCGATAGGTTGGATTCATGCCGAATTGGCCGGATTCCCCGACTCCTCCCTTGCTTGCAGAGGAGGTGCTTCCGTCGGAAGCGGAGGGGTTGGGTTGGATGGGCAACCCGGTTGGATTCGATGTGGTATTTCTGCGGATTGAGGTTCTGATTGTAAAGATATGCCTCCGGATGATAATTCAGCGGGCGCAATGGCGCGACCCGACTCTTTCGACGTTCCTGAAAAGGAATTGCCGGTTCGGCGTGTATTGATCCTCACTTCGAGCACGGGAGGAGGCCATGATATGCGGGCCAGGGCGTTGAAGTCGTGGTCAGAGACGGAGGAAGGTCGCAAGTTTGGGCTGAGTGTTGAAATCCATCAAGCTCTTGAGGATACGCACGGCCTTTATGGGTTCGGAGTGAATCTCTACAATCGGATTCAGCAGTTTTGGCCGAAGCTGCACCACATCTATTTCAATTTTCTTGAGCATGCGAGCCTACACGATTCGGCCGAGAAAATCTGGGGCCGCCATCGGTTTATTGAACGGGTCCGGGAGGTTCAGCCGGACCTGATCGTGAGCACTCATGCGCACCTCAATCACGGGTTCTTTGAGCTCGCGAAATGGGCGCTTCCCGGTCGACGGATCAAGTGCGTGACCTATTGCGGCGAGCTTTCGGGAGGATATGGGTTTAGCCGTCACTGGGTGAATCCGAAGGCGGACCTCTTCATCGGGGCGGTCGAGGAGACTTGCGATGCAGCCTCAACTTTTGGCCTTCACGATGACCGGAACTGGCTCGGGGGCTTCATGCTCGATCCCTCCTTTTACCAAGAACCCTCGACCGATGAGGAGAGAGCACAGTATCTTCGCGACGAATTTGATTTCGACGCCGATCGCTTCGTGTTGGTTCTGGGGACGGGTGCGAATGGTGCCAACAATCACATTCGTGCCCTGAATTCTCTTTATGAAGCGCGGGTCTATCCGCAAGTTGTGGCTCTTTGCGGGCGCAAATCGGAGACGGTGGAGGAAATTCTGGCTTGGCAGAAGGAGCATCCACTCCTTCCAGTGCGGCCGATCCCGTATTACCGTCAGATGAGCTGCCTCTTGTCGGCGGCTTCAGCTGTGGTGGCTCGGTCGGGAACGGGAACGACCAGCGAGGCCATTCTTTCCCGTTGTCCTTTGATCTTCAATGGAATCGGGGGCGTGATGCCCCAAGAATGCATTACGGTAAAATTTTGCCGCAAAAACGGAATCGGGATTTTGCTCCCGCGCACTCACCAGCTACCGGCGATTATCCGCGAATGGATGCAGGAACCCGAAAAGCGGGAGATCGTGGTCAATTCGATGGATCGGGTGAGGCCAAAGCGGCATCCATTGGACATCCTTGGAAAATTAAGGAGCTTGGTCGAATGATCAACGAGCCTCCGGTTCCGCTGCCATCGGTTTGCGCTGGATTGTTTTTTCGCGGAGTTCTTCCTGCGTTTGAAGATTATTTGAAATTTGATCCGGGGGCGCAAAAGATTCTCGGGAAAACCCAAGGCGAAGTTCTTTTCTCGAATGAGGAAGGGGCCAGCGCCTGCCTTCGATTTGAGGAGGGAGGTGTCCGTTGGTCGGATGTTGCTGAAGGGAAACCGAAGATCCATCTCAACCTCGGATCCGAGGCCAACACGGTTCGGTTTATCCGGGGAGGACTCGCAATTCCCCGCTTGCGGAAGGGCTACACCCACCCTTGGATGCTGTCGAAGCTCTTGCGTTTGTTTTTGCGTTTTCAGACTTATTTGAAGCCTTCGTCCAAAGATCTACAGGATCCGGAGTTTCGCGTGCTGCATGTCCGCCTGGCCCTAGCTGTGGCATTATTTTCCTTGGCCGAGATTGGCCGCGAGGATGCATGGGCCCGCCACATGCTCGAAAGCTGCCCCAATGGTAAAGTGAGTTTTCAGGTCGATGGGGAAGATTTGACGGCGACTATCGAAAAGACCGACTCGGGTCTTCACCCCCGGCGAGGCGGGAAAGACGAGACGGCCTCCGACGCTGTGGTTACGTTTGCTTCCTCCAAGGTCGCGATGGAAATCCTCACCCAAAAGAGTGATTCGCACGCTGCCGTCGCTCTCGGCGGGATTCGGGTCGAAGGCTATATCCCGCTTGCCGACGGGATCAATCACGTCCTCGATCGGGTGTCCCGGTATCTGCCGACGTGAATCCGTAGCCTGTCGAAATCGCTATCGCGCTTCCGCTCCACATCTCTAACTTGAGGAGAGGAACGGCGAGAGCCGTTTCTAAGCAGAGTCAGCGATCTGTTTGTTGAAGCAGCATGGCACGATTGCCGGAATGGAATCCGAGCTTATCTGCGGAAAATCCCGTACTTAAAAATTGCGTACAGGGCACGGACTCCGTCTTTCCAGCCGATTTTTTTTCCTTCGGCATAGGTGCGGCCATAGTAGGAGATGCCGACTTCGAAAATCCGGGCCCCCATGCGTGCCGCTTTGGCAGTGAGCTCAGGTTCGACTCCGAAGCGGTCCTCTTCGATCTGGATCTTGGAGATGATCTCTTTGCGAAAAATTTTGTAGCAGCACTCCATGTCGCTCAAATTGATGTTGGTGAACATGTTGCTGAGGAGAGTGAGAAAGCGGTTTCCGAGCATATGCCAGAAGAAGACGACACGATGCGGACCGGCACCGGAGAAGCGGGAGCCGAAAACGGCGTCCGCCTTTCCCTCTTGGATGGGTCTTATGAGTAGGGGCAGCTCTTTGGGGTCGTATTCCAAGTCCGCGTCTTGGATGGCCACGATATCGCCGGTAGCCTCCCGAAAGCCGGTACGGAGAGCGGCT
Source organism: Puniceicoccus vermicola (assembly GCF_014230055.1). NCBI lineage: Bacteria > Pseudomonadati > Verrucomicrobiota > Opitutia > Puniceicoccales > Puniceicoccaceae > Puniceicoccus > Puniceicoccus vermicola. The sequence goes on from NZ_JACHVA010000136.1 coordinate 9,679, forward strand.
CCTTTTCCCTGGTTCTCTGAATGATAGAGCTTCTTGAAGATGGGATCGGTAAAACCGTCTTCGAGAAGTTGTCGCGTGCCGTCGTTCGAACAATCATCGACTAGAATGATTTCCTTGATGGGAAGATCTTGGACATCGCGGACTCGATCGACAACGGTTTGTAGCGTTTCGTGCTCATTGTAGATGGGGATGACAATCGACATATCCATAAAACGAGCATGGGAAAGGGAAGCTAGGCTGACCAGCATGGAGTTGCTGTAATCTTGATTTGTCGCAGCTAAATGCTCCCTGAAGATTTTGGCCGGCGCTCCTTTTTGCGGGACCCTCAGTGAACGATTGCCGCATCCAGTTCGATCTCGAAGAGCAGGTCGTCTCGGCATACATCGGATTGAATCATGATGTAGGGGAGGTTTTCGATGCCATGTTCCCGAAGATAGCGTTCGAACTCAGGAGCGCTGGCAAAGTCTTTCAGATAAACGACTGCCCGAACCGCATCGCTCCAATCCATCTCTCTCGAGTGGAGGATCGCTTGGACGACTTCCATGGAGAGAGCGATCTGATGCTGCACATCGTTGAGGTGGACTGTTTTTCCTCCCGGCTCGATGCTGGCGGTGCCGGAGATGATCAATTGGCGGAAATTGGGGTGGTTCAGCTCGACGGCCCGGCTGAACGTGCTGCGATAGTCGAGAGCGGGGCATTGAAGAGGGGAGGCGATGGCTTTGGCATGGACGCGGTTGGTCTTGGGCTGGACGGCAAAAGCTCTCGCCATGAGGGCCGCGTTGCGGCGGTTTCGCGAACCGACACCCGTGCTCGCGGGGACCAAATTCGCGAATACATTGTGCTTTTCGAAGAAGTCGTCCCGAGCCCGATTGAACTCGTCGTACCATTCGAGAATTCTGTCGTTGTAAAACCACGTCCGAATGACGTCCTGAAAGCTCATGCCGATCGTTTGCAGCGCTTGTTCGATTGCATTGAGGATTTGTTCGGTTTGATTGCCCCGGCTCGCCGAGATGTCTGACGGGAAAAGGTTCCCGATAAGAGCATAGCGCGCTTCTTCGTCTTCATAGACGATCCCGACGTTTTCTGCGTTGAGAAGAATCGGCGTGGCAGGGATCCCTTCCACAATCCCCAGTTGGATGCCCTGGTGGAATTCAATGTCGTTCTTCGTTCCATAGAACTCAGTGCATCCGTTTCCGAGAAGAAGTTCTTTGGTTTGATTTGGAGAGGCGTAAATTTCGGGGCCGATGACCGTTGCGTCCTGAGCGGGGATGTAGTCTTGCAGAGACGAGACGCTTTCGAAGTTGGAGCCCGTGTAAGACAGAAAGGAGAAAAAGGAATCTTTTCCGGCGAGAGGAATCTTGCTGGCAAGCATGTTGTCGGTGTTGGTCATGGGAAAGTAAACTTGGGTGACGGTGTTGAACTAGAGAGACTGGACGAATTGAATTAAACTTTGACGATCTTCCGCAGGGAGGTTTCGAAATTGTTCCCTCGCGAATTCTGCCTCGCCGAAGTGCCAGAGGATGGCTTCTTCGAAGTCGCGCGCCCGCAGGTCGTGAAACATGTCGGTATGGTTGGCGGCTTTCTTCATGAGCCCGCGTCCCCAGAGTGGAGGGGTGCGGTACGTGCGGTAGCGGCCTTTGTTTTCGTCTCCCATGTCATGCATGAGGAGATCGGTGTACGGCCGGATGATCTGGTGGGAATACGCGGGCATGGGCTCGTACTTGCCGGTCCTCCATTCGGGTTTGTGACAGCTGACGCATCCGAGTTCTCCAAAGAGTTCACGTCCCCGAATGACTTGCGGGCGATCCAGGTTGCGGGCTGCCGGAACGGCTAGCCCCCGGTGCCAAATCATAAAGTCCGAGAGATCTTCCTGAGAGAGTTCCGCAGGTTGTTGGCCCTCAAGATCGGAAACGTCGATCCCGAGTTCGCGTTGGCGGTCCATCCATTGCTCCGTAGCGTAGAGATGAGGTCGGTCTTCCCGCGTCACATTGGTGGTGTTGTAGAGTCCATTGTAGCCGGGGCCGTTTTGCAGAGTCGCTCGGGTGCAGTGCCAGGTGAACTTTCCGAGTCGTTTTTCTCCGCTATAGGGCTCCGCGATCCACTTGCCGTGCTGCCCTTTCACCGGTCCGGGCATTGATTGCTGGCGATCGTATTCCGCGAGGATCGACTCATCGCTGATCGCATCGAGGAGGCCTGTTCCGTAGATGCCGATCGTTGCTTCGAGTGAGACTTTGTAGTCGTCGGGAAGGGGAATTTGGGGATCGACTATGTCGGCGGTTGGATATGTGAGTGATCCCTCGGTGGGTTTCCCCGCGTTGTAAGGAGAGCCATCGGGGTAGCGGTTTCCGTATTGGTCGGTAAACTCGTTCCAAGTGATTTCGACATCGCGTGCGTAGGGAGTGTAGGGCGCGACCGAGTGGATCTGGAGCATGAAGGTGTAGCCTTCGACAATCGTTCCGTCGGGATTATGAACGAAGGCGATGTAGCCGTTGCCGTATTCCTGGGAAAAGTCGTCGGTTCGTTTCGCTCTCCCGTAGCCTGGGTGGCAGGAGATGCACGACGATTTGACGTAGGTTGGACCGAGGCCTCCAAATGGAGCGTCAGGATTGGAAACGAAATTGCCTTCAAAAAAGACTTCTCCAGCGAGGAATTCTTTTTCGAGTCCGGCATCAACGATGGCCGGGCTGGGTTGTTCAAAGGCTTTCGAGGTCGCGTTGAACACGGTTCCAGCCTGGCCCCCTGCATAGTAGACGGGAGCCGGTTCGTTGTCTCGTGTTTGAAGTTCAGGGGGAGCGAGATCTCTCCCGTAGGAGACGTGGCAAGAGACGCACTCGCGTTGAAAGTAGGCGGGGTCAAGATCGGCAAAGGTAACTTCATCACCCTCGGCATTCGGAAAGGCTTCACGGGGAATTCTAGGATGTCGGATCCCTCGGCTTTGTGCGGCGAGCGGGATGATGCCATCCTTTAATGTCCCGCTCCAGCCGATCAGGCCTGCGTAAGCGATGACTCCCAGGCTTAGATAAATGTATCCGCGTTTCATCTGACTGTATTTTGTTCCTTATGAGCGGGGCTGATTTTTTGAAAACCGTCGGGGCATGATCTTCCCCGAAGAGGGCTGCCCGCGCTTTTAATGGGATGAGTCGCGCAGGCAGCCCGGATGCCTCGGGAGAGGCGAAATGCCAAATGCTATGGCATCGATTTTATGGAGAATTGGTGACCTGCGTTTCAGCTATCCAGTTTTTCCTGAACGCTCGCGAGTTTCTCGGAGACGAGAAGGCAATCGGCGACCGCAGCATCGATGGCTTCCGATTCTCCGAGATTGTTCCGGTAGGGGGCCGGGATGGCGCTGACGCTCTTCCGGGCGGTGGCGATCGCCGCTTTTACTCCGGCGTCCAAACCAGGGTCTTGGGCTGCGACTAAATCCGAGAGAGAGTCGCCACCGGTCGTTCCTTCGTAGGCATTTTGGATGCTGATCAGGTTGTTGGTGAAGTCGTCGAGAGAATTCCAGCTATACCAGGATTCACATTCCTGTGGGTTTTGCGACTCGGCCGGATCTCCGATTTTGGCACCGGCCAATTCGTCTGCGATGTCGATGCAGCCCTGCAAGATTTCCTGGATCGCTTCGGTCTGGGAGTCGTAGCGGCTTCCGGCTTTCCCCGCGTTGACGAATTCCTGGCCGTAGGAACCACTGGTCTCGATTTCCGCCTCCTCGAGGACTTCCTTTTTATCCTCCGCAAGATTGTCCATTCCAGTCCACCAAGCTTCTAACGTGATGCAATCCTCGGTCATTACCTGAGTCGCGGCGACCAGATATTGCAGCTCGGCTTTGGTGAAGTCTGCTGCCGCGCGGGGTTGTCCGTTGCGGAAAAGCAGATACTCGACCGCGTGAAAACCGCGGAGGGCGGCGCCGAGGTAGTCTCGAACATATCCTGCGTCCACTTCGAGCTGACCGTTCTCAATGGTGGCGAGAACGTGGTCGAGCTGGGCCTGGTCGAGGGGCCAAGAGTCGAGCTGGGGATCCAGATCATTGAAAGACGCGGGCCCGAAGAGAAAGGCTTCGCTTTGTTCCCAGTTGGCGCGGGTAGCACGCCAAGCATCAGCAGCTGCTTCTACCCGTGCATCGGTCGGCTTCGCAGCGAGTTTATTCACCGCCTCATTGAGCTTGAGAGATTCGGTCGCCATGTTGGCGTAGGTCTGGATGACCGTTCCCTCGGTGTAGTGGGTCAGAACCCCGTCTACAGAATTGGAGGAGAGGCTCTCCGCTTGAGCAGTTGCAATCGCCCCAGACGTCGCAGTGAGGAAGGAGAGGAGGATTCTCTGATATTTCATGATTTTCGATTTCAGTGTTTTTGTGAACGAAAGTTGGGTTGGTTAATTCTTTGGCGAATGAGTCTCTTTCTCAGTGATTCGGCCGACGTTATTTCGGTTTCCGTGGAAAGTGAGGAAGAGGCACATTGAAGCTCTCTGTGATGTTGAGATTCAGTATCATGATGAAGTTAGTCAAATTCTCTTATCTTTTGATTTGTTTGTATAAGTAGAAATTATTGACTTAATAACAGAAACGATGTCTGCCCCGCGGCACTCGGCTGTTGGTTCACAGCTCGCTTGGTAGAGGAACGGCGAGAGCCGTTTCTACGGATTAGGCGGTTTGGTCGGAGCGTTCTCGGCGACCGTCGAAATCGCTATCGCGCTTCCGCTCCACCTTTGATTGCGCCTTGTAGAGGAATGGCGATAGCCATTTCTATGATTTTGCGGTTTGGCCAGAGCATTTTCGGTGACCATTCGAAATCGCTATCGCGCTTCCGCTCCACCTGTGATTGTGCCTTGTAGAGGAATGGCGAGAGCCATTTCTATGATTTTGCGGTTTGGTCGGAGCATTCTCGGGTCCATTCGAAATCGCTGTCGCGCTTCCGCTCCACCTTTGATTACGCCTTGGAGAGGAATGGCGATAGCCTTTTCTATGGTTTTGCGGTTTGGCTAGAGCGTACTCGGTGATCATTCGAAATCGCTGTCGCGCTTCCGCTCCACCTTTAATTGCGTCTTGTAGAGGAATGGCGATAGCCATTTCTATGATTTTACGGTTTGGACAGAGCGTACTCGGTGATCATTCGAAATCGCTATCGCGCTTCCGCTCCACCTTTAATTGCGTCTCGTAGAGGAATGGCGAGAGCCATTTCTATGATTTTGCGGTTTGGTCAGAGTGTTCTCGGTGACCATTCGAAATCGCTATCGCGCTTCCGCTCCACCTGTGATTGTGCCTTGTAGAGGAATGGCGAGAGCCATTTCTATGATTTTGCGGTTTGGTCAGAGTGTTCTCGGTGACCATTCGAAATCGCTATCGCGCTTCCGCTCCACCTTTGATTACGTCTTGTAGAGGAATGGCGATAGCCATTTCTATGATTTTGCGGTTTGGTCAGAGTGTTCTCGGTGACCATTCGAAATCGCTATCGCGCTTCCGCTACACCTTTGATTGCACCTTGTAGAGGAATGGCGATAGCCATTTCTATGATTTTGCGGTTTGGACAGAGCGTACTCGGTGATCATTCGAAATCGCTGTCGCGCTTCCGCTCCACCTTTAATTGCGTCTCGTAGAGGAATGGCGAGAGCCATTTCTACGGATGCGCTTGGAGGAAATGGAGGTGCTGAAGCAACCTCCCCACATAGGATCCTCTGTGGATCTTTGACTTCTCCGTTCTATGTTGGAAAGGACTTTCCAACATGCCGCGATTGGGTCGACGGTTCCCTTTTGTCCTTCAGCCGCCGAGACGCCACATTTCTTCGTGCACCTTCGGGGAGTTGGCTTGGCCGCGAATCTCGGAGTAGCGGTCATTGCGATGCCGCCAAATCGATTTCAGTTTCTCGGGAAAGTTTTCGTCGCTTTTGAGAAAGGGTTTAAGGGGGATGCCGGTTGAAGAATAGAGGCAGGTAAAGAGCTCGCCTTCGGCTGAGACACGGGCGCGGGTGCAGTCGCCACAGAAGGGCGCACTGATGGACTCGATGAATCCCACGGTTCCTCGTCCGTCGGTGTATTCGTATTCGCGAGCAACCGCGCCAAAGGGAATCGGGAGGGGTTTGAGTGGGGACAATCCGGTGAGTTGATCGCGTAGTTCTGCTCCTGTGACGACTTCTTTCCGGTCCCAGTGATTTTGGGTGCCGACATCCATGAACTCGATGAAGCGTAGGGGAAATCCTCTGTCCCGTGCCATTCGGGCGAGGGGGAGGACCTCGGATTCGTTCCATACGCGTTGGACGACGGTGTTGAGTTTGACGCCCAATCCCTCGCTGCGAGCAGCCTCGGCGGCTTCGAGGACGTGTTCGGGATGGACTCGGCGCCCAGCCATGCGCTCGGCAACGGTAGGATCCAGAGCGTCGAGGCTAATGTTTACCCGGTTCAGGCCCGCCTTTTTGAGGTCTGGAGCCATGGAGGCGAGGCGCATGCCGTTGGTCGTGAGAGCGAGATCGAGGGAAGGGTCGAGATCCCGGAGTCTGGCAATCAAGTCGGGGAGGTTGGGGCGAAGGAGAGGCTCCCCTCCGGTCAGTCGGATCTTCTGCACTCCGAGGGAGAGAAAGGCTGAGGCGATTTCGGTCAGTTCGTCGAAGCTCAACAATTCGGAGAGGTTGCGGAATCGAAAGTCCTCGCCAAAAACTTCAGCGGGAAGGCAATAGCGGCAGCGCAGATTGCAGCGATCAATGACTGAGAGGCGGAGGTCCCGGAGAAGGCGGCCCCGCTGGTCGGCGACACTGGCGATTGGCGGTGTAGATTCCTGTGGAAGAGGGGCGCTCATGCGCCTTCCGTGGTCTTTGAGGAGTGGGAGTGGGCGCAGTGGCAGGCGGTCGGGTCGACCCATTCGTCGCTGCCGTCGGTGTAAAACTCGTGCTTCCAGATCGGAACGTGAGCCTTAATCTCGTCGACCGCGTGGCGGCAGGCTTCAAAGGCCTTGTCCCGGTGAGGCGCGCAGGCTCCGACCCAGATCGCGAGGTCGCCCGGGACGAGAGAGCCGATCCGGTGTTCTGCCCGGATTCCGGTGAGTGAATGTTGATCGAGAATCTCGTGGAGAATCTTCTCTCCGACCTTTAGCGCGAGGGCTTGGTAGGCCTCGTAGTCCAACCGGGTGACGCCGCGACCGAGGTGATGGTTGCGGACCCATCCTTCGAAGACGCAAAAGCCTCCTGCCTCTTGATTGAGCATGGGGCTGCGGAGGAGGTCGGGGCGAATCGGTTTCTCGGTCAGTGAAAAGAGCATCTCATCCTCCGGCCATGGGCGGCATAAAGGCGATGGTGTCGCCGTTGTGAATGGATTCGTCAGCGGGGCAAAGCGCTTCGTTGCGGGCAAATCGGAGACTCTGGATCTTGTAGGGAAAATCGAGCGTCTGAGCCCGTTCCCGAATCAAATCCGCGATCGTGGATGCCGCAGTGTTGACCTCTTCCTGATGGGTCCCCGCATCTTCCCGCAGGCGACCAAAATAGAGAATGGTGACCTGGCTCATGACGGTGAATTTGACGTAAGACCGTGGATACGTTCCAAGTCCTCGGGCGTGTTGGCGTTCTCCAGTGCCCGGGGGTGAGGAAGGTTGTGGAGGCTGACGCGTTCCCCTTGCTGGATGAGGAATTTGCGCGGACAGGGATGGTCTCCGGAGAGGCGCTCGGAAAGGAGAGGTGCCGCGGCCGGTTCGTAGATCGCGCAAAGCGGTTCCGGCAGTCCATCGAAATTGCTGAGGAAGGCGGTGGCCAGCTTGGTGGGATCGCGGTGACCGATGAGAGTTTGCAGGGTTGCGGGATCGAGGAGGGGAAGGTCGCAAGCGAGGACGAGCCAGGCGTGATCCGGGTTTCGGGCGAAGGCGTCCAGAATTCCGCCGAGGGGACCGCGTCCGGGAGCAGAATCGACGATCTTGGGATGGCGAGTAGGCTCCGATTCAGGGAGTTCCTGATCCTCGCGGATGGACAGGTAGGCATCCGAGCGGACCGTCTGCAGAAGGTTCCAGGTGCGCAGCCAGAGAGGGCCCTCAGGGGTCGAAAGCGAAGCTTTGTCACGGCCCATGCGCCGGCTCTTGCCGCCGACGAGGAGGAGTCCGCTGAGCGAGGGAGCGTCTGGGTGGGTCGTCACTTGTTCAATCGGTGTCATGAGAATTTTTATCAATGATCAGCATGGGTCCGGACGCCTCCGTCCGCTGGCCCCTCCGGATCATTCGATAACTCTAGTCTTAAGAAGCAGGTTCTTTGAGGAGCGCGGAATTTATTCCGCCCCGCCTGCCTCTCGGTCTTTTTGCGAGTGTCTACGAAGAGCGACCTCTCAAACGGAGCTGTTCCAACGGGGCGGAATGAATTCCGCGCTCCATTTGAGACCCATGATCCGGGTGATAAATTAATAGATTTGAGGATATCCTTCCTCCTTGTAGGTGAAGGGAGAGACGAACGATTGTGGGTGGCGAGGTTCTTCTCGACTGGATGAACTCTTAGGCGATCGGTATGGAAATTTGGGTGCAGCACACTCATCCTCGTTGAAAGTCGCTCTTGCCGCCAGTTTTGGAAACCAGGGAGATCTCTTCAATGACGATCTCGTGGCTGAGACTCTTGGTCATGTCGTAAAGGGTGAGGGCGGCGGTACTGACTCCGGTGAGCGCTTCCATCTCGACACCGGTTTTCGCCTCGGTGGCGACGGAGCAAAGAATCGAGATGCGCTGGGTTGCCGGGTCCGGCTCGATCTGGATCTTGCACCGTTCGAGGGGAAGAGTGTGGCAGAAAGGGATGAGCTCCGCGGTTTTCTTGGCTCCCATGATCCCCCCGATGCGGGCGACGTCGGCGATGGCCCCTTTCGAGGTTTGAAAATCATTCTGGCTGAGGATTTCCCACGCTTCGTCCGGATAGCGAACCCAGGCTTGGGCTTGTGCTTCGCGGCGGGTGACGGTTTTCGCAGAGACGTCCACCATGCGGGCTTGGCCTTGCGAATTGAGATGAGTGAGTGACTGGGTCATCGTTGCCAGAGTTGGTAAGAGAAGGAAGTGAGTGGCGCAGTGTTGCCGGATTGGGCCGGAATTTCAAGAAAGCCTGCGCTGTTGGCCAGGCGGGCATAGTCGCCGGAATTGTTGGTCGGTTGGAGGCGCGCCTTGCCCTCGGGGGTGAACTGAAAGGGGAGGAATCGGGTTAAATCCGGATGGGGAGGAACGGTGTCGGTGGTCTCAACCGTGGGCCGGGAAGGATTCGCAGCTCCGGCGCAAGCGAGCAAGAAGGGAATGACGTAGCGATGGGTTGCGATGAGAGTCGAAACCGGATTGCCGGGAAGTCCGAAAATTGCAGTTCGGTTGCGCTTGGTCCAGAACCCCATCGGTTTGCCGGGGCGTTGGGAGACTCCGTGGAAGATGCGCTGCCCCTGCTGATCGAGCGCTTCCGGAATCCGATCCCGTTTGCCACGGGAGACTGCGCCGGAAATGATGACGAGATCGTTCTCGGCAATCGCACAGGCTAGGATTTGTTCCTGGGTGCGGATGTCGTCAGAGAGGTGGGAAACGAGTCCGGCCGGGAAGCCTGCGGAGGCCAGAGCGTTCTCGATGACGTAAAGATTCGAGCGGCGGATTTGAGTCGGCCCAGGGCTCGCCTGCACGGGAACGAGCTCATCGCCGGTTCCAAAAATAGCGATACGGGGCAACTGGCTGCAGAGTGGTTCGGCGTAGCCACAGGAGGCCGCAATTCCCACCTCGACCGGACCGAGGAGACTGCCGGCGGAAAGGAGCGGTGTGCCCTTGGGATAGTCGGAGGCTTGCCGATGCACGCCATCCTCCGGGGAGAGGGGGGCGCTTTCCTCGAACCGGAACTGGTTGTCTCCGAGGGACGTCGTCGATTCGTAGGGGATGACCGCGTCCGCGCCCGGAGGTAGGGAGGAGCCAGTCATAATTTCGAGAGCGGAAAGGCGGGGAGCCGGAAGGGGCGCAGTGTCTTCTCCGGCATGGATGCGGGCGGCAATGGTGAAAATGGCACCCGGCTCGGCCTCGGCAGCTCGCACGGCATACCCGTCTAGCATGCATCGATCAAATGGGGGCAGGTCTCGGTCGGCGCGAACCTCTTCGCGGAGAACTCGACCCGCCGCCTTCTCCAAGGGGCAGCGGACGGAAGGTGCCGGGTGGACGTGGCTCTGCAAAAGACGGTCGGCTTCCGAAACGGGAATTTTGGAGCTCATGAAGTTAGTCGGTTGGCGGATAGAATTTCGAGAGATTGCGAGCCCAAGCTTAACCGCCCGGATTGGAGAATCCGGCAGCGAAGGCCTCCCCGATTTTTGAGCCACTCAAAGGCTCCTGGCGCCACCGCTTCATCCATCCAGAAACAGGGAGCACACTCCTCACTGCCCGAAAATTCGACCTCGCCGAGGCGAAACTGCTTTCCGACTAGAGCGTTGAGATCGATTCCTTGGAGGAGGACATTGCGCCGGAGGAGGGCTCCTTCGATGTCAGGCAGTTTCAGTTCCCGGGCCAGCTGCTCAAGAACGGCAGCGTCAAAAAAGGTAATCTGTCCTTTGAAGTCGGGTTTGTGATTGTAGTAGCGATCCCCGACCAGTCCCTTGCCTGCGTGACATTCGATCTCCGGCACGGATATGATCCCGTTGTGGAGACGTTCCTGACCGTAGCGTCCCTTGAAATCGTGCCCCGGCGAGAGCCAGATTTTTTGGATTTCAACGGGAATGTGCGAGTGAGAAGAAGGCATCGGAGAGTTGGTGAGAAAAAGGCGGGCGCGAAGAAGTGTCTCTTCCGCGCCCACCTGAGCATCGAACAACGAATCGAAGGGATATGCAAATCAGAGTGGATTTTCGAGAGAACTCAAAAACGATCCACCTCCGGTGCGCCTACACCCGACTATGGTGGCAGCCATTTCGGCGGATTCCTTCCCTAGCCTCGGAGAGGAATGGCGATAGCCATTTCTACGGTAAGGCGGTTTTGCCGGAGCATTCTCGGCGACCACTCGAAATCGCTATCGCGCTTCCGCTCCACCTTTGATTGCGTCTTGGAGAGGAATGGCGATAGCCATTTCTATGATTTTTCGATTTGGTCGCAGCATTCTCGGCGACCATTCGAAATCGCGATCGCGCTTCCGCTACACCTTTGATTGCGCCTTGTAGAGGAATGGCGATAGCCATTTCTACGGTAAGGCGGTTTGGCCGGAGCATTCTCGGTGACCATTCGAAATCGCTATCGCGCTTCCGCTCCACCTTTGATTACGTCTTGTAGAGGAATGGCGATAGCCATTTCTACGGTAAGGCGGTTTGGCCGGAGCATTCTCGGTGACCATTCGAAATCGCTATCGCGCTTCCGCTACACCTTTGATTGCGCCTTGTAGAGGAATGGCGATAGCCATTTCTACGGTAAGGCGGTTTGGCCGGAGCATTCTCGGTGACCATTCGAAATCGCTGTCGCGCTTCCGCTCCACTTTTGATTACGCCTTGGAGAGGAATGGCGATAGCCATTTCTACGGTAAGGCGGTTTGGCCGGAGCATTCTCGGTGACCATTCGAAATCGCTATCGCGCTTCCGCTCCACTTTTGATTACGCCTTGGAGAGGAATGGCGATAGCCATTTCTACGGATTAGGCGGTTTGGTCGGAGCATTCTCGGCGACCATTCGAAATCGCTATCGCGCTTCCGTTCCACCTTTGATTGCGCCTTGGAGAGGAATGGCGATAGCCATTTCTATGATTAGGCGGTTTGGTCAGAGCATTCTCGGGGCCATTCGAAATCGCTGTCGCGCTTCCGCTCCACCTTTGATTGCGCCTTGGAGAGGAACGGCGAGAGCCGTTTCTACCGCATACGCCGCTCAGGTTCCGGACTAGACCTCCACCACGGCCCAGGAGTCGGTCACCGAAACGGGAAAAGTCTCGACCGAAGGATCGGGATCTTCGGCGGAGATCGCTTCCTCTTGGGCTTCGCCGTTCTCGTCTTCCCGATACACGGTGTAGGATTTCACCCGGCACCGATGCGGGTTGAAGAGGCTGCGGCCGGTCGTGATGTCAAACTCCCAGCCGTGCCACGGGCAGCGAACGACTTGGCCATCCATCCCGTAGGCAAACTCGCCGACCTTCCCAGGCAGGGTCGTACCACCGACGTGTCCTTGGCAAAGGGGAGCGAGTTGATGCGGGCATTGATTGCGGATGGCGTGCAAGCGTCCCTGCACGTTGTAGACGCCGATGGATCGCCCTTCGACTTCGACGATGCGGTGTTCGCCGGGAGGGAGCTCGGAAACGGGAAAGAGACGATGTTTCGTGCGGGGCATCAGTTTGTGGGGGTTGCGGAATTGGCGGCCTCCTCGGACACGGTACTTTCCTGCGGGGGAAGACCGTAGAGCTCGGCGGCGTTGTCATAGAAGATCCGCTTGCGGGCGGCTTCGTCGAGCTTGCGGGGAAGGACGAAGCGCGGATCGTCGCCGTCCCAGTGCGGATAGTCGCTGGAGAACATCAGGGTTTCCTCTGCGTGGATCATGTCGAAAATCTGAAGCAAGTGCTCAGGTTTTTCCGGTTCCTCGATCGGTTGGGTCGTGAGGCGGACATGACGCCGGATCAGTTCGCTGGGCGGTTCGGTGAGCCAAGGGGTCAACTCGCGCAGCGCCTTCCAGTTCTTGTCGAGGCGCCAGAGGAGGTGCGGGAGCCAAGCAATTCCGCCTTCGATAGCGACGAACTTCAGTTCCGGAAATTGATTGAACACTCCTTCAATCGCCAGAGAGGCGATTTGTCCCATGTAGTTCTGAGAGAGGCTGGTGTGCCATTCAAAATAGCTGGAGGGCATGCCCGCATAGGGACGGTTGCTGATCCCATTGCCTTCCGCGCCGGGGTGGACGGCGACGGGGAGTCCCATCTCGCAGGCCGCTTCGTAGATCGGCCAATATTGTTCGCGGCCCAGGGGAGATTCTGAGGCCGAGGTCATGATGATTTCGCGGAACTCGGGTCGTCCACCGAGGCGACGAATCTCCCGAGCGGCGGCTTCGGGCCAATTCGGGGCCACGAGGATGGCGCCGACGTAGCGAGGATCAAAGCTGAGCCAGCTCTCGAGCATGTAGTCGTTGTAGGCGCTGCAGAGAGCGGCCGCATATCGATAGTCGGCGGAGACACCAGCCGCGAGGAGCCCGGCAGGGTGGAGGATCCCGTAGCGGATCTGATTGGGAACGAAATGGTGCTCCAGGGTGTAGGCGGGGTCCGAGCACGCCTCGCCACCACCGGGAGGCGTGGCATCGCGGCGGTTCACTCCGTGGGGATTGCCGAAGCCGTTCCCTCCCGGGAGAGCCAGACCCCGGGCGGCCAACGCCTTGGGCATGTGAGCCAGCACTTCTTTCTTGTCTGGAGAGTGGTGGACGTCGGTATCGATGATGGGCAGAGTTTGTTCTTTCATGAGACGGGCGATAGGGAGGTTTCGTGGGGGATCGATTGGGATTGCGGGCGTTGTCGGTCGAGAAAGGGGAGGAGTCGTTTGGATTCCGCCAGGAGGGCGTCGATGACCGACTGGCGCTCAGAGGATGAAGGGGATGAATCCCCCGGAAAGCTGGCCCCCAGTGAACCTTTGAGGGCATTGTTTCGATTAAATAGAGGGACCGCGACGCGATGGGGGTCTCGATCGTGGATGTCGACGAACCCGACCTCCCGAACTTTCGCGATGGCGCTCTCAAGCTTTTGCGCGGATCCCCAATAGCCGGCGCCGTACATCGCGAATGGATAAAGAGTTTCGCATTGTTTGCGGGGATGGCTCGGCCAAAAGGCCAAATGACACAGACTCGATGCCGAAGTATAGGGTGGGAGCCAGGTGCGGGATCCGCGAATGACGACATTTTTCCGCGAGGGCTCAATGAGTCGATCGCACAGCACGTCAACGCCCTCCGCCTCCGCGGTGATGAATCTCCATTGAGGATGTTCTTCGGCCAGTTTGAGCAAACTCTCGTCGATCGCCGCCCCACTTCCGAAAGCAGTCCCCCGGTTCAAGGCTTCGACCGAAGCTCCGAGCCCATACCGGATCGGTCGGGTATGGGTTTTCTCCAAATATCCCCGGTCAGCTAGTGTGCGGGCCAGGTTGAAGAGAGTGGTATTCTTGAGGCGGGTCCGCTCGGAGAGTTCCTGTAACGTCATCCCCGCCGGCGAAGTCGCAATGGACTCAAGAATGTCCAGAGCCCGGTGGAGTGATTGCACGCTTTGTGATTGAGCCATGAGATAAACATGGGCGAAATGATGAAAATCGGCAATTCAGAAAATAGATTCATCTATTATGAATGTATTCCTATAGTGATGCGCCCCAAACGTACCACAGGCAGCCTGCCTGTGATTCCCGCGAAGTAATTGTCGCAAAAGAAGAGGGTGATTGAGATCTCCAACGACGTTTAGAAAAGAATATCTCCTCCTTGCATCGAGATGTTGTTCTCGAGCAGCCACAGATGGAGATCTGTCGCCCAAACGTATTGGAAGGCGGGATTGGAGACCGGATCCAAGAAGGGTCCAAGGTGAAAACACCCGATGGTCCGCTGCCGGAAGGAAGCCGACCCCGAGAAGGGGGCGACCTCGCCGGGAAGAAAGTACTTCTTACTTCCTTTACGGTTCGCTTCTTCCCGGAGAGGCGGAGAGGAACGGCGAGGGCCGTTTCTACAAAAAGATCCTCTGTTGAGTGTTTTGGGATGGGATCGGCGCTTGGAGGGTTTTCTTAAGGGCTCCTGTAGACGTGTAACGCTCCCGCGAGGATCGGTTTGGCCCACTCGGGTGCATCCGGACGCACGGATCCGACAATTCTCTTCTGGTCCACCTGGAGAAGAAGTTTTGGGACGGGAGTTTCGCCAGCCTTGGGGTCGGTCTCTTGGGAATTGTCGAAAAGACGGAGGCTGTACAAATGGGGGAGGAGTTGAATGAGGTTCCGGCGGCTGCTGTTCCAGCGCGTGCGTATGGCGGCTTCGGGAATATCGTGCCCGCCATGGGTAACCCGTTTTTTCACGCGTGCCAAATTCTGTTCCACGGAGGCGAGGCCGACATACCAGATCTTCACCTTCAACCCTTCTTGAGCGGCTTGCGTGAGCAGTTGAGTTATCGTCGTCCCGCCCAAGGTGGTTTCAAAGGCATAGGTCTCTCGCCGTTCGATGGCCTTCTCGAGCATTTCTTTGCCGAGGGTCCAGGCGTGCCCGTTGGCGAGGGCCTGGCTCAGGTTTGGATGAATCTTTCGCAGTGTTTTGGCGGCGGCATCGGGATTGTAGTATTCGACGCCATGGGCAACGAGGTTGGCGCCGCCGATACTGCTTTTTCCGGAACCATTGACCCCGGCTAAAACGAAGATCGTCGGGTTGGGCATCAGTCCTTCTTCGCGGCTTCAGCGAGGGCCGATTTTCCAAGTTCGGTCGGGGAGGCCTCGAATGCATCATCGTAGGCCTGTCGGGCAGACTCGGTTTGCATGCCGGCAAAGCGGGTGTCGTAGTCCTTACGGAGAACTTCCAAGGGGTCCCGGGCGGCGAGCTCGGCGATCATTTGGTCGTAAAGTTGGGCTGAGAGGAGAATCGCTTCCCGCTTCCGGTTGCGGGTAATGCTCACCGCTCCCGCATCGAGCGCCAACTCGTACACCCCCTTGAAGGCGTTCTTGAGCTGAGAAGCCGAGGAGGTCGGCAGATCTTGGGAAGGGTGGAGCGCGTGAAGATTGTAGGTCGAGGCCATAATGGCAAATATTGCCATATTTGCTTGAAAGTCAATGATTGGGGGCGTGGGGGCGGAGGGCGTGGGCGCTTTGCCGGGAAAAATGGGAGCTTCCAGCTCCCGCGTGCTGCCTCACCGGAGTGCTGCCTCGCTGGGAAGAAAGTATTTCATCCTTCCTCTACGGGGTGCGCTTCCTTCCGGAGATGGGGAGAGGAGCGGCGAGAGCCGTTTCTGGGATCTTCCGAAAAGCTCGGTCCCGTCTGGGCGAATTTCTTCTTCGCCGGGAAAAAATCAAAGTAGTGGGAGCTTCCGTGCTTCGCTTTACAGTTTCGGAGGACAGGTCCAGCAATCCGGGAATTGCGGATTGGAAGGGTGGGGATCCAATCATCCAAACAGCCCTTCATCCGGATCTTCCGACTCTAGGCTTCGATGATATTCGAGAATCGCGGTAAGTGGGTCGGTGGAACGAATAATCTCCTCGGATAAGCGGATTGGCGGGAACGGCGGCTCGTTGGAATTTTCAGGAGTATTCTGAATTTTCTGCCACTCTTGTACATCCGCGAAGAGACGGTGATACCGAGTTTGCCAACTACGGGCTTCACGCTGGGCTTGGCCCACCCAGGCGATCAGATCGAGTCGATCAACGGTTCTCAGTCGGGTTTCGGCTTCGGGGAGGTCCAGATAGACTCCGGTCAATACGCGGTGCCAGATCGCGAAATAGACCGGATAGAGCTTTCCTTCGTTTTCTTTTCTCGTGATGGAGATCCAGCAAGACTCCTCGACGATGCCGGTTGCGACGGGGGAT
Source organism: Puniceicoccus vermicola (assembly GCF_014230055.1). NCBI lineage: Bacteria > Pseudomonadati > Verrucomicrobiota > Opitutia > Puniceicoccales > Puniceicoccaceae > Puniceicoccus > Puniceicoccus vermicola. The sequence continues at coordinate 26,107 of NZ_JACHVA010000136.1, forward strand.
TCATCCAGGACAGAGCCGATTGAAAAATTTCGTAGTAGACTCCCAAATTTCTTGGTCTGGATCTCGGCGATGGAATGCTTTCCATCCGGTAGATGGAGAGGCTCGGGAAGGTGAATGGTATCGTAAAGGCCCATTGATGAGGGAGAAATTAGAACAGTGTATTTTTGTTCATGCTTGGTCCTTCTGTCAAATGAGAGTGGTCTGTCATGCGAGCGGGATTCTGGTTTCAATCCGCGCCCCCGTGAAGGGGGCGACCGCACGCGTTGCACCGCGGCTAACGGTATTGCCTGTTTCAATCCGCGCCCCCGTGAAGGGGGCGACCTTTTCGCCTAATGAGGAGGATGTCACTGTTGAGTTTCAATCCGCGCCCCCGTGAAGGGGGCGACCTTATGCTTTTCCCGCTTGGGTAAAAGCAATGCTTGTTTCAATCCGCGCCCCCGTGAAGGGGGCGACACCGGAGAGCGCATTTCGATTTATCCAAATGACCGTTTCAATCCGCGCCCCCGTGAAGGGGGCGACATTTCCGGATCGTGCCCAAGGGCCCACACAAGGGTTTCAATCCGCGCCCCCGTGAAGGGGGCGACGCAATCGGCCACCGTCAACGGCAAGAGCTACACGTTTCAATCCGCGCCCCCGTGAAGGGGGCGACGTTTGTGGGTTTATGCGATAACCTTGACAGATCGTTTCAATCCGCGCACCCGCAAGGGGTGCGACAGCTTTTAAGTTTCAAGTTGGTTTTTCGGGCTTTGCGAGAGGGAAATGCGAGAACCTCGTTTTTCAGTATAGTATTTCTGTCAAAGAGCGCAGGGTGGATGGGATGCCACGAATCTGCGAGCTTGAGGTTCGCGGAGTGGCCTCTTTTTCACTGCCTGAGAATATGGAGGTTTCTTTAGTGCAGATCTGTGGGGCTCTCAATTCCGAAAAGTTGTGCTCGCTTGGGTATCGTTTTAAGCTCGGTAGGAGGCAGTTGCGACCGTGGCTTCGCTATTCTCGGAGGGTAAGGATGAATAGTCGCAATGCTTCTTACTCGTACCACAGGCAGCCTGCCTGTGATTCCCGCGAAGGAGCGGCCCTAAAGAGGTGTATTGAGAGAGCCTTCGACGATGCCTGGATCCCATTCGCGGCTGGCTCTCTCGCCGAAATTCCCTCTAATAGGGCGTATGAAAAATTGGGAAATCTCTGTTTTCGGTCGTAGGGTTTTGGGGCTTTTCGGGGTTCTGACTTTGTTGGGACTCGGGGGCTGTGTGACGACCACCGAGGTCGATGACGGCGATGGCATTGTCATGGAAGAAGAGCCTCCGCTGGTGGATCAGGTGAAAGTGGAGAACTGAGACCGGGGAAGGGGCACGCGGTTCTCTTGTGGGCACGGCTTCAGCCTTGCCCAGGTAGCGGCATGGCTCGCTCCTATTTCTTGAGAAGAGCTTGTCGTCGAACGGGTTTCTTTTCGAGGTGTGTGTGTGCATGCTGATGGAGGGCGCTGAAGCAACCCTCCTCCTGTGGGGCACGGCTTCAGCCTTGCCCAGGTCGAGGCATGGCTCGCTCCTATTTCTTGGGAAGAGCTTGTCGTCGAACGGGTTTCTTTTCGAGGTGTGTGTGTGCATGCTGATGGAGGGCGCTGAAGCAACCCTCCTCCTGTGGGGCACGGCTTCAGCCTTGCCCAGGTCGAGGCATGGCTCGCTCCTATTTCTTGGGAAGAGCTTGTCGTCGAACGGTTTTCTTTTCGAGGTGTGTGTGTGCATGCTGATGGAGGGCGCTGAAGCAACCCTCCTACAGTGGGGCATGGCCTTCAGCCTTGCCCGGGTAGCGGCATGGCTCGTTCCTGTTTCTTGGGAAGAGCTTGTCGTCGAACAGTTTTCTTTTCGGGGCGTGTGGGTGCATGCTGATGGAGGGCGCTGAAGCAACCCTCCTCCTGTGGGGCACGGCTTCAGCCTTGCCCAGGTCGAGGCATGGCTCGCTCCTATTTCTTGGGAAGAGCTTGTCGTCGAACGGGTTTCTTTTCGAGGTGTGTGGGTGCATGCTGATGGAGGGTGCTGAAGCAACCCTCCTACAGTGGGGCACGGCTTCAGCCTTGCCCAGGTCGAGGCATGGCTCGCTCCTGTTTCTTGGGAAGAGCTTGTCGTCGAACGGTTTTCTTTTCGGGGCGTGCGGGTGCATGCTGATGGAGGGCGCTGAAGCAACCCTCCTCCAGTGGGGCATGGCCTTCAGCCTTGCCCGGGTAGCGGCATGGCTCGCTCCTGTTTCTTGGGAAGAGCTTGTCGTCGAACGGTTTTCTTTTCGGGGCGTGCGGGTGCATGCTGATGGAGGGCGCTGAAGCAGTCGAACGGTTTTCTTTTCGGGGCGTGCGGGTGCATGCTGATGGAGGGCGCTGAAGCAACCCTCCTCCAGTGGGGCATGGCCTTCAGCCTTGCCCAGGTCGAGGCATGGCTCGTTCCTGTTTCTTGGGAAGAGCTTGTCGTCGAACGGTTTTCTTTTCGGGGCGTGCGGGTGCATGCTGATGGAGGGCGCTGAAGCAACCCTCCTACAGTGGGGCATGGCCTTCAGCCTTGCCCGGGTAGCGGCATGGCTCGTTCCTGTTTCTTGGGAAGAGCTTGTCGTCGAACAGTTTTCTTTTCGGGGCGTGTGGGTGCATGCTGATGGAGGGCGCTGAAGCAACCCTCCTCCTTGGGGGAATGGCTTTCAGTCTTGCCCAGTGAGTTGGCTCGCAGACTCCCTCTCCTTGCGGCCATCTGGCAAAATGGTTCTTCTTGCGATGAGCTGTGGGTGCTGAAGCCGCCCACACAGGGGAGTGTTTGAGCACGAAAAAGCCCGGGACCTTGCGGGCCCGGGCTTCCGGAGAGGGGTAGTGCTTTTTCTGGATCCCTCTCCGTGGTGCTTACAAAAGCGGTCGAATTCTACAGTGGTGAGCGAGAATCAAGAGACCGCTTCAAAATTGGAATCCGGGAGGGAAGGTGCCGATCGGTCGGATTAATGCCCGATCGGCACCGTTTCCCGGAAGCTCTCTTTCGATCTCCCCGTCTCAGAAGGAACGGGACTGGACGGGAAGACAGGTGAACGAGAACCATGCTTTCATTACAGATAGGATTGAGATTTGAAGTAAGTTGAAAGTGAGACTCAGTGTCAATAGGTTTTTTTGGAAAAGTTTTGGGGGGACGTTGAGAGGTTTTGACGTTGGGACGTTCAGGCGTTCAGAGGTTCAGAGGTTCAGAGGTTCAGAGGTTGAGAGGTTGAGAGGTTGAGAGGTTCAGAGGTTGAGAGGTTTTTAGGTTTTTCGGCTGGGGTGGGTTCTTTTCTCCTAAAACATTCTTGCGAAGAATTGGGGAATCCGGCTCCTTGGAACGTTTGGTATTCTCGCCTAATGTTTCGTTCTATCGCCGGATCTCTCAGTCAGTCGAAGCTCGCTGATCGCTTAAAGCAGTGGGCTTCTACCTTTGCGCGCGAAGAGGACGACTTGGAGCCCCTTCGCTACATAACGGATGAGGAGGAGGAGAGTGCGGAGCCCCCCGTGGCGGAGCGGCAAGCGGATGCGGTCGAAGAGGCGGTGCCGGAGCCGGTGGACCCCGCCAAAGAACGGGAGGCTTTCTGGTCGACCGAATGGGAGCGCATTGAGGAGTGGAACGCCGAGCTGGCGGAGCGGATTGCCCGCCGGGAGCAGCGGAAGACCGATCACGCGAAATGGATGAGCGAATGCCTGGAGCGCGTGGCCGAGGCCTTGCAAGCGCCAGCGGTCCCGGATCCGGAAACCGCAGAAGAGGCGGAGCAGACCGAGGCAGCCCCTGAGGTGGATCCGGCGGAAGTGGTGGCAACCTCGACTCCCGAACCTCTCCCCGAGCCGGTGGAAGGGTATCACTCCGGCGATGTGGATGGTTACTCCATCCCTTCGGTGGAGTTTCTCCGGGCGGCGAACGATTATTCCGATGCGGGGATGTCCGACGAGGAGCTGGAGGAGCAGCAGGCGAGCTTGCAGCAGACTTTTGATAACTTCTCGATCGACGCCATCGTCTGCGATGCCACGGTGGGACCACGGGTGACGCAATACCGGGTGAAGCCGGGTTACGGCGTCCGGGTTGAAACGATTTCGAATTTGGAGAACAACATCGCCCTGGCGATGAAGGCCAATGCCGTCCGTATTCAGGCACCGATTCCCGGGGAGCCTTACGTGGGGGTAGAAGCGCCGAATCCGCGGAGCCGCACGATTACGCTGAAGGAGGCGCTGCTTTCCGAAACCTGGAAAAGCAGCACGGCCAATCTACCGATTGCCCTCGGGATGGACATTACGGGGCAGTTTCAACTTTGCGATCTGGCGAAAGCTCCGCACTTGCTCATCGCCGGTGCGACCGGAAGTGGTAAATCGGTCTGTATCAATAACATCATTCTCTCGCTGCTCTATCGCTTTGAGCCGGGAGAGTTGGAGCTGGTGCTGGTGGACCCGAAGCGGGTGGAGATGGCCATGTACAAAGATCTCCCGCACCTGATTCATCCAGTGGTCGGCGATCCCAAACAGGCCTGCCAGGCCTTGAAGTGGTTGGTGCGGGAAATGGAATCCCGCTACGAAACCCTCGCCGAGCGGCGGGTGCGCAATCTTGCCGGCTACAACGAGAAGGCCCGCAAGGAAGGATTTGCTCCTTTGCCCTACATCGTCCTCATCATCGACGAGATGGCCGATCTGATGATGACCGCCAAGGAGGACGTGGAGACCCCGCTGGCCCGATTGGCCCAGATGTCGCGCGCGGTTGGGATCCATACGATTCTTGCGACCCAGCGGCCGAGTGTGAATGTCATCACCGGGGTCATTAAAGCCAACTTTCCGACGCGCGTGGCTTTCCAGGTATCCTCGCAAATCGACAGCCGGACGATCCTTGATGGCAAGGGTGCAGAAGCGCTGCAGGGAAAAGGGGATATGCTCTACACTCCTCCGGGACAGTCCCGCTTGCGGCGTTTGCAAAGCCCCTTCGTCGACGACGACGAGATCAACAAGATCACCGATTTCATTCGCGAACAGGCTCCTCCGCGCTACCGGGTGGAACTCATCGCCGAGGATGCCCCCGGAGGTGGAGAGTTTGCCGCCGAAGGCGAAGAGGGAGGCGATCCTCTCTTGATGGACGCGTTGGCGATCGTTGCCACAACCGGGAAGGCGAGCACCAGCTTCCTCCAGCGGAAGTTGAAAATCGGCTACAATCGGGCAGCGACCCTGGTCGAGGAGCTCGAAGTGCGCGGGCACATCGGTCCGCAGGTCGGGAGTTCGCCCCGCGAAGTCTTTGTCACTCCGAGTGAGCTCCCACGCTGATGAAGGTTCCGAGCACCATTGAAGAGCTGCTGGAGCTGATCCAGACCCAGGGAGTCGATGCCGTGGCTCGCCGTTTTCGGAAGCCTCCGGTTCCCACGAAGCTCCTTTTGGCGCTGAGCCAGTCGAATCCTCCCGAGGAAGGATGGATTTTTCTGACCTCCTACGCTCTGACGCCGAGTAGCCTGCTCGAAGAAATCGGAGCCCAGTCCGCCGACTATCCGGCATCGGTATTGGTCCCGTTGACACAGAATCCGCGGACGCCTCCGAGCACTCTTTCCGCCTTGGTCCGTCATGAAGATCCGGAGGTGAAGGCGGCTGCGGGGAGTAATCCGAATCTGCCCCAGCGCGATATCGAGGCGCTCCTCGAAGAGAAAATTCCGGAGGTCTTGCGGACACTCGCTTCGAATCCCTCGCTGAAATTCCGGGCCCAGGCGATTCTGGCCGCGCAAGGGGATGCCTCGGTGCGCCTCGAGCTGGTGAACAATAAAAACCTGCATCCGGATCTGTTGGTGGCCCTGTCGGCGGATCCGAGTCCGCTGGTCCGGCACACGCTAGCCTCCTCTGCCAAAGTGGATGACGAGATCTTGCTCTTCTGGGCCGACAGTGATCGCGAGGAAATCCAGCACGCTCTCATCAGCCGCGGTACCCTTTCGAAAGAGGTCTGGCGCTCGTTGATTCTCTCGCCGCATGAATCTGTGCGGAAGGCCGTGCGCGAGACGCGCAAGCTCGACGAGGTGGAAGTTCTTCATCTCAGCCGTTCGGAGGCCTACGAAGACCGCGAGTTTGTGGCGCTGCGCAAAAAGGTCGCCCCGGGGATTCAGCACGAGTTGGCCCATGATACGGAAACCGATATCCGGATCGCCCTCGCAGGAAACCGCTGCATCGAGCCGGAGGTGGCCGAGTTTCTGGTCACCGGGGAGGACATTGAGGCCTGCCTCGCTCTTCTCGAGAATCCGGACATGCCGCCGGGGCTCTTCCTCGAACTGGCTTGGATGAATCAGCCGAGCGTCACAGCGGCCCTCGCCCGCAACAAGAAGACTCCCGAGGAAGTCCTCCAGTATCTGACCAACGAAAAACTTTCGGCCGTGGCCTTGGCTTACCTCGCGATCAGCCGCCGTCCGGCGACCTGGTTGCGTTCCGAGCTGGCCCACGCCCTGGCCCGGCACGAATTGCCATCCTTCCGGGCTCTGGCTGCGAGTTCTCTTCACCTCTCAGAGCAGGCTCGCAATCGACTCCGCGACGATCCCTCGGCGCGGGTGAGTAAGATGGCGCTGGCCTATCCGGCAGAGGAGACGCCCACCAGTGCGCCGCTGCCGACCGATGCTCTCCAGAATTGCCTGAATGAACTCTCGGCGATCATCTCGGGCGCTTTTGCCATCGTGCCCGACGCCAAAGACGAAGAGGATCGCCCGACGGACCCCAAAATTGAGGAGGCGGACTCGGAAGAGCTTGCCGCCTCGGAAACTTTAGAAACAAGAACCTCTGATTAACCACTAAAACGATTATGGCCAAGAAGACCTCAAAACCGATCTCGTTGGATCGCAATGACATCATCCTCGGTGCCGACGCGGAGACGATTCGCGCAGCCCTCGAGGCCCGTGAGCAGATCGACGTGTTGCTGAACGAACGCGCGGAAGCCTACCGCAAGATCTCCGAACTCGAAGACCAGGTGGACGACCTCCTCGGCGACGATTCGGAATTCCCCTTCCCGGAACCCGAGCTGCCCGTTGCCAGCTTTGGCAATAAGCCGAAGACAGCCCGCAAGCGCGCACCCGCACCGAAACCTCCGGCACCCTCGAAATCGTCGGATGATTCGGAATCCGTTCCCGCGCTGAAGCCCGCTGCCTCTCCGAAGGCAGCGGACGATCAGAGCGCCGAATCCGCAGACAAATCGAAGTCTGCCGAGAACTCTTCGGAAGATTCGAAGGAGTCCTAAGCAGGACTGAAGTGGGTTTTCGCCCATGGATATAAGCACGCAACAGCGCATCGAACTTGAGCACCTCCTGCTCCAGCGGGAGGGGGCGTACGCGCGTGTGCACCAGGCGGAAGCCGAAATTCATAAAATCTTCGGGGAGGAGTTTCCGCTGCCGCCTCCGCCCGAAGACGTGGCCACCGGACCGGTCACGAAAAAGAAAACCCGCAAGAAGCGGGTGGCCGCGAAGAAAAAAGCCGTGCCCAAGATCCGCACCCTCGACCCGGACGAGAGTGCCTACCGCATCATCTTCCTCCAGGAGGGCAGCGAAGTCGAGGAAGTCCACACGGATCGCAAAGCGATCCAAAACCTCTTCAAGACCGGCGCCGCCGATGAGGCTGTGGTCCGAATCGAAACCCTCGATGCCTCTGGATCGACGGTGGAGCGCATCTACGAGCGAGAAGAGGGGTAGTTGTCCGATTCCCAGGGACGGCGGGGCTGCGCGCCACGCTCATCCGCCTCACTGCAATCGAGTCCCCAGTTTTCCGCGTATAGAGCGCGGACCGCGGATTTCAATCCGCCCCGTTGGAAGAGCCGCGTGGGAGAGGAGATTTTGCCGCGGAAAAGCGCAAAGAGTCAGATAAGAGAAGAGGGGAGGGCAGAGATCCGTCTCTGCCGCGTCATTGGAAACCGAGTGCTGACCTCTTTCGGCTTTTGCCCGAGAAAGTTGCCCATCGGGATTACTCCCAGGCTGTATCGACTTCGAGCGCGCGGTAGAAGCGGGACTTGTCGAGAAGGGGAAGCGATTGAGTCTCCGGAGGTCCATCGTCGAGCCACTGGACGGACCAGCCCGACGCGTAGATGGCGGGGAGAACGGTTTCCCAGATCATTAGATCTTCCGAGAACTGGATGTAATATTTCCCGCCGGGCTTTGCGTTGAAATCGATCAGGATGGAGCCGCCCGGGAGGGGAGTGATTGAGGTGATCTTAAAGGGCTCCGGGTTCGAACGGGTGAGCCGGGCTCCGGCTGCGTCGAGAATGCTGGATGGGACCTGGGATTCGTTGGAGATGAAGAAATTCAGGTCGTAGGTCATTCGGGTGGGATATTTCACCCCGTCAAAGGTGTAGGGGCAGATGTCGAAAAATTGGTAGTCCCCGAAGTAGTTTTCCGTGTAGTGGATATCGCCGAAGGTCCGGCATCCGCCCGTATCGCTACCGTAGGAAATCTTCAGGTCGGTGAGAAGGCTGAGGACGTCCTGCATCTCGTTGGCGAGGGCGACCGGCTGGAAGATGCTTCCGCCGAGCGGACCTTGGCCAAAGTCGATGTAGCCGGGAGGGTTGTCGAAGGAGACATTGTTGCGAAGGGTGATGTAGCGGCTTCCGCCATCGGTGTAAAAAATGTTGCCACCCCCGTCGGGACGCTTGTTGCTGGCGACGTTGCCCTCGATGAGCATCCCGTTGGCGAGGTCAGGGCCTTGGCGGCCGAGGGTGTAGATGGCTCCGCCGTCCCAGACCGTTTCGATGAAGTTCTCGATGCGATTGTTCATCACGCGGTTTCCTCGGTTGGCGGTGAGGGTGGTGAAGGTGCCCCACTGGCCCGGGCAGGCGTTGGGGGCGCCGACATAGGTCGAGCCGTCGAAGGGGTCCAAAAGTCCCCAGCCCCAGCCGAGTGCGATGGCCGACCAAGGAGTGTGGGTGATGGTGTTCTCGAGGATGGAGGTCCGCTCGGTGAAACCGACAAAGATCCCGGCGGCATCGACGTAATCTTTCCCGGTGTGGGTGATCAGGTTGTTGGAGACCGCGTTGTCGCTCGTGTATCCGGCCGCATTCTCCGGGCGGGCATCGAGCTTCTGCACGCCGCCAATCTGGATCGCCGCGGAGGAGATGTCGGTGAAGATGTTGCTGTCGACGGTGTTGTTCTGGCTGCCGCGGCCGAAGTCGAGGGCCACGCCGCCGAGATGGGCAAAGATGCTGTTGCGGAATTCGATGTCGTGGGCGTAGCGGAAACTAAGGTTTCCCGGCGTGCGCGTGACGGTCTCCACATGTCCGCTGAAGTTCGTCGGGTTGGAATCGCCGGTGACGTGGAATCCGCTCTGGTCGCAGATGTAGCCTTCGCCGTTCTGGCTCGGTCCGAGCCAGGTCGAGTAGGAAAAGGTGAGGTTCTCTATGCGGACATTGGCGACCGGAGAAAGATCGGAACCATGCCCTTGTATCAACGTCTCGATGACTGGAAGTTCGGCATCGATCGTGGCGATATCTTCGCCGACGCGGGGAATGTAATAGATCACGTCGGCGGTTTCATCCAGATACCACTCGCCGGGTTCGTTGAGGAACTGATAGGCGTTTTCGAAATAGGTCACTTCGAAGAAGCTCCACATTCCCGGTTGCCCGACATCGCTCGGATCGTCTCCCTTACCCTTCGTGCTGTCGCCGGCGTTGCGGAACATATTGGCGTTCCACCAGCCGGGAGTCTGCATCTTGATGAGCTTGCTGTTGTCGTTGAGAATGCCCGGGTCCTCGGTGACTTCATCAATCAGACAACGCATGGACTTCCACTGGGTGATGATGACGGCCTCGATCTGGCTTTGATTGGTCCAGGTCGTCGGGTCGCGCCAAGCTTCCGGATTGAGGGGATCGACGATGTATTCGATGCCTCCTCCACCGGTCACCGGAACCGTCCGGTCCGGGTTGCCGCAGGTCGGATCGGGGAGGTGGTCGGGTTGAAACTTGGGGACAAAGCTGGCAGGGTAGTCGATGGTTCGCGCCCGCACGGTCCGCTGTTCGTTGACGAAGAACTGGCGGGATTGAACGCCGTCTGGAACCGCGGCGCCGTAGATGCCGAGGTCCGAATCCACCAGAGTCCAACCGTCGACCGGAATGGAGCCGACAATCACCGGGATCTCATCGGTGACGGCCCGGTAGACGACGTCGAATCCGTTCTGGCCGGAGTCAGCGTCTGTGAGGATCAGAGGACTCGCGAGGCGATAGACGCCGCCGTAGAGATTGACGTGGAGGTCCTGCGACTGGGTGGGGAGGAGATCGCGGACCGCGAGCTTCGCGCGTTCCAGAGTGAGAAAGGGTTCGGACTCCGAGCCGGGATTGCTGTCGTCTCCGAGGGGAGAAACCCAGAAATCGGCGGCTAACGGCGACGGGCTGACCACGGCGAGTACGGAAGAGACCAGAAATGCGAAGGACCGACAACAGAACATCAGATCCATAAGAGTGTCTAAACCGGGTTATTATTCCAGATAATTTGGAAATATCTGGCCACGAAAAGGCACATAGAGGTCCACGGAGGGTGGGGCTGAGGGAGCGGGAGATGAGTGGCCGCCTGGATTTCTCATGGTGGTGAAAGCTTTCGTGCTTGAGTAGCACAGGCAGCTTGCCTGTGGATTTGCGCAGCAGCTTAGCCACGAAAATGCACGAAGATTCACAAAAAGGGAAGGGACGTGGGGCGCAGGGCGTGAATGGCACTAGTTTAAGAGGTTTTATGGAATGGGAACCTCCCCACCCCCGACATAGTCGGGAGTCTTCCCCTCCTACTCGTAGGAGGGGAGTCAGAAAATTACAAAAAGACTCCTCCCCTGCTACAGGGGAGGGGGATCCCGCGGACGCGGGATGGAGGGGTTCCTCTTCAAAAGTCGCCAATATCAAAATTTCCCCGCTAAAACCCTTAAACTAGTGCCACTCGGGCGCAGGGCGAGGGAGGTGGGGGGACGGCTTCGCCGGGACTCCCCAAAGTAGTGGGAGCTTTCGTGCTTCGCTTTGCCGCTTCGCAGAACAAGTCCAGCTCCCGCATCGCTTCGGAATGGGGGAGGGCAGAACTCCGTCTCAGCGGTTTTGGAAGGAGAGGTGGCGAACGTCCAACGCTGAACTTGGCCCGTCCAACTTTTGACGTTCGCTCTCGGGCATTTTCTGAAAAGGGCAGTTGCCTGATTTTTTCGGACAACGTATCAAGATGAGTGTGTTTGTAAGGGGAAAGTCTCGTCACCGATTTTTGATCCGAATGCTTTGTCTGCCAACGCTGGTCGCGCTGAGTGGTTCGGGGTGCAAGAGTCAGTCGCAGGAGGACTACCGTCCTGCGTGGGTTCGCCAGTCAGAAGCGCAATTTTCCGGCAAATCTTTTTCGGAACTGGCGACGGGGCAATCTTCACAGAGGTCCGGGGGTGCCGGAAACTCTTCTCCGAAACCGAGTTCGCCGCGAGCGGAACCGAGATCCATGCCTACGCCGGCAGGCGTGCAGTGGGGGGAAACGCGCGTTATGGTTGAGGTCGAGGAGTGACCCCGGGGTGTCCTGGTTATTTTTGGAAACATTGAGCTGACTTGAGTTCCGGCGATGGATGAGTGTTGATTCCTGATCACCTCGGGGGCGGGAGTTTTTGCCATCAAGAGGTAAAAAACACAAAAGGGAGAGGGATCTGGTTTGGAAATTTTGCAGCATCCAGACGTGAGGCGGATAACCGTTAGGGTGTGAAGTTGGACCGCGGCCCCGTAGACGCGGGATTCGCTCTGGGGTGGGATGTTTGTTCACCACAGAAAGCACAAAAGACACAAGAAGGGGATGTTTCGGGGAGCGGGTCTCAGGGCGCGGGGCGTGGGGGCGGCTTTGCGGGGGCTCCTCATGGTAGCGGGCCGCGCATCGAGGAGGAACGGGGACGGGCAGGGCTCCGACTCTACCGCGTCTTCGAATCTTCGGGAGATTCGCATCGGTGTTCTTAACATTTTTTATTCTCGTATTCTTTGACAAATCTTGGTTTTGTATATACAAAATGTGTATATGAAAACGAAAATTTTTAAAAGTGGGAATTCGAAAGCTGTGAGGATTCCTGCATCGATCCAACTTTCTGGCCCGGAGGTGGAGATCGTTGATCTTGGCGCGGACGGCGTCTTGCTGAAGGAGTTGGCGCAAACCCGGGACCCGTGGGATCTGTTTCGCGAGGGCTTGGCTGAACTGGGAGGCGAATGGCCGGAACGTGCTCAGGAAAAGGACCAGAAGAGGCCCGAATGGTGAAATACCTCCTCGACACCAATGTCCTTATCGAGTGTCTGCGTCGAAACCCGAAGATGGTCGAGACAGTCATGGCCAAGGGGAAAGGACATGATCTCGCGATTTCTGCGGTGACCTACGGAGAGCTATTGGTAGGCATCCACAAGAACGATACTCCTCGTCGGAGAGCGGCTCTGAGCAAAGTGTTGGCACCGATGCAGATTCTCGCGTTTGATGACCATGCCGCCGCTGAATTCGCCAAGATCAAATCAGCCTTGGAAAGAACTGGCGAGGGGATCGGCTCCTACGATATGCAGATTGCCGGACACGCGATCAGCGCTGGTCGTCGTCTCGTGACGCACAACGGCGATGAATTCGCACGCGTCAAGCAGCTGAAGTGGGAAGACTGGGAAAACGGTTAGAACGTGAACCTCAGGGCGAGGGGCGCGGGGGCGGCTTCGCCGGGATCTCCAAGGTGGTGGGATCTGAGTAGCGCAGGCAGCTTGCCTGTGAATCTGTGCGGGAACTTGGCCACGAAAAGGCACAAGAATCCACAAAACGAGGAGATGCCCAGTTAGGGGATTTTGTAGCATCCCGCCTGCCTGTCCGCCATAGCCTCGTGCGAAGGCTGGGTGAGGCGGATGATCGTTAGATCTTCGCGAAGGTTGCGTTTGCTCCCAGCTGCACTCTACTCTCCTTAGATAAACCGTGGAGGAGAATAGAAGCATCTGGAACGCAGTGACCCGGGACGGAACCGTCTTACTCGGGTTGAGTGGACTCATCTTGATGTTTTGTGGAGCCTTCGCTCTCTTTCTCTCGTTCTCCGGCGAATTCCTGCCCCATGACGCTGACGCAATCGGTTTTACAGCGGATGGGCTGTGGGTTTTATCCCCCAATCTCGTGGATTTTATGCTGCACGACCGGGCAGCTTTCGGGGGAGTCTTACTCGCGATCGGTGCCCTCTATGTTTGGCTAGCGGCCTATCCATTGGCCAACGGGCAAGCTTGGGCATGGAAGACCTTCTGCATTTCCGGTGTTCTCGGCTTCGGCAGCTTCCTCCTCTATCTCGGCTACGGCTACCTCGACATCTGGCATGGGATTGCGACCCTGTTCCTCCTCATCGTCTTCGTCAGTGGACTGTTTCTCAGCCGAAAGGTGGTCCGGAAATCCGACTCTCTCCGATGGTTCCCAACTCTTGCCGAACTGAAGCCGAATTACCGAAAAGGATTATCCACTCTCTGCTTCTATTTCTATGCCTTCGGCCTGATCAGCGCCGGGATCGTCATCAGCATTGTCGGCATCACCACGATCTTTGTCCCGTCGGACATTGAGTTCATCGAGCTGTGTGGAGCGGATGTTGCTGCGATCTCGGATTCCCTGCTAGGCGTCATCGCCCATGATCGAGCAGGATTCGGCGGAGCCTTACTTACAATCGGAGTTACCGTATGGCTCATTCTTTCGAACGCGAAGTTTTCCAAGAGCCTTTGGCAAACTCTCCTTGTGTCCGGTATAATGGGATTTGTCCCGGCAATCGGAATTCACTTTTACATTGGGTACACCGACTTTTTGCATGTTCTGCCAGCTTTCATTGGTGCCTTTGTCTTTGGGGGCGCCATATTTCTTTCTAGAAACTCGACTCCAACCTCCGCTCCAACGGGGTGAACCTTTGCCGAAACAATATAGCGTGTCGCCGTTTGAGCCTGCGAGAATCTTAATCTTTTGCGTTTGAACCCCGTGGTCTGTCTGGTGTTCCGTTGGGGAGAGGTTGGGGAGACGTTGGGAAGTTAGTAGGTTGAGACGTTTTGAGGTTTTTGGGTGGGAGAAAGATGGCGAACGTTAACCTTTCAACTTTAAACCTCGAACTGTCCAATCCTGATTTAAAGTTGTCAGTATAGTTTTGGTTATTGTTTGCGTTGTAAGAGGATTAATTAAGGGAGACATTCGCCCCCATGGGGGCGGGGCGGCGATGGACTCGCTCCGGGTAGTTCATTTCCAGAGCACGGTGTGGACGGATCGTATTGAAGCACTCGATAGCGTGCTCTACCATCTTTGCTGCCATCGCTTTTGACGGGAGTTTTCTCCCGAGTCCGTATTCCTGCTTAAGTATGCCGTTGAGCCGTTCGGCCTGTGAGTTTTCGTAGCAATGATTCACTTCGGTCATACTCACCGAGATACCGCGG
>NZ_JACHVA010000137.1 GCF_014230055.1 Puniceicoccus vermicola
CTCCGCCGGAGCGTCTTGAGAGCCGTTTCGCAATCGGAAGAGTGTAGCGTCCTTCGCGGAAAATGATCGGTGGGGCTCGGCGTTTGCGACACAGGCTGGCAGCCTGTGGTACTTCTGTAGGACCGGAGCTTTAGCTACGCCCATCGCGGTGCCCCTCCGCCGGAGCGTCTTGAGATCCGTTTCGCAATCGGAAGAGTCTTGCGTCCTTCACGGAAATGATCGGTGTGGCTCGGCGTTTGCGACACAGGCTGGCAGCCTGTGGTACTTCTGTAGGGCCGGAGCTTTAGCTACGCCCATCGCGCTGCCTCTCCGCCGGAGCGTCTTGAGATCCGTTTCGGAATCGGAAGGGTGTTGTCCTTCACGGAAATGATCGGTGTGGCTTGGCGTTTGCGACACAGGATGGCAGCCTGTGGTACATTTGTCGGACCGGAGCTGCTCTCGCTTTGCCGTTCCCGTCTTGAGATCCTTCCGGTATAGGTTCAATGCCGAGCGAGATAGCGGGCGATCTGCTTGTTAGCGGATGCGATGAAGAAAAATTAATCCGCGGTTCATTTTGAGCTAACCGCATGGAGGTAGTCTGGGCGCGATTCAAATTTTGACCGCTAACCACAATCTACCATGAAGACTGCTCGCCAAACTCGCACCCTGCCTCCGATTTTCAAAATCCCATCTTCTCCCCCAAGTGAAAAAGGGATGAGCTTGGAGGAAGCGGTCGATTACGCACTCTCCGCAGAGGGGTCTGGATTTCGCAAAAGGCTGGCGATGGAAGCCGGGCGGGCTTCGGGGCTCAGCCTCGCGCAGGCGGGCGATTTGGCGGAGGGCATCGAGATGTTTCACCATGCCTCGCTCATTTTCGACGATTTGCCAGCCATGGATGACGCTTCCGAGCGGCGCGGCCGGGCCTGCCTCCACCGGGTTGCGGGAGAGGGCGTTTCGATTTTGGCCGCGTTGGCCCTCGTCAATCGGGCCTATACCCTTTGCTGGAAGGTCGCGGCCGATTTTCCTGCTCATTCCCACGCCGCTTCCCGGTTGGTCGATCTTTGCATCGGGGAATTGGGGCTCCTGACGGGTCAAGCGCGTGATCTTTCCTACTCCCGGGAGAAAGGGCCTGACGAGGTGCGGGCGATCGCCGGGTTGAAAACCGGTGCGCTTTTGCGGCTGACGATTCTTCTGCCCGCGATTCTCGGGGGCGTTTCCTCTCATGATCGATTGCTGCTCTTTCGGGTGGCTGATGCATGGGGCTTGGCCTATCAGGGCATGGACGACTTCTCCGATATGATGGGAGAGGCCTTTCCGACCGGGAAAACCGGGAATCGGGATGAGAAGCTGGATCGTCCCAACCTAGTCCTTGCCCTGGGAGCCGATCAGGCGGCTGCCGCAGTGAGTGCGGCGTTGCGGGAGGCAGAGGAGAATCTGGAGACGCTCGGATTGCGGTGGGGAGGACTTGCCGAGTTTCACGCGCTGCTCTGCCAGAAAGAGGCCGAAGTCTGCCGCGCTCTCGACGCAGCCTGAGTGAGCGGACGATGAGTTTTCTCAAATTGATTTTCACGAACCTGCGCCGGCACCGAGTGCGTGGGATCTTCGGGGTGGCGGGTATTGCCTTTGGCGTGGCCGCGATGCTGACGGTGCTGGCCGTGGTGCTTGGCGCAATCGGGATGTTCAGCAATATTCTGGAAAGCGACAGCCAGTACCTGGTCTTCGAACGGGATGTCTCGGATCTGTTTTTCAGCAGTGTTCCGGCTTCGGCATGGGAAGAAATGGCCTCGATGCCGGAAGTGAAAGGGGCGCATCCGGTTCTCTTTGGAATTGTCAATTCCCCGGGGCATCCGGTGATCACCTGCTTCGGGTTGAACGCGACGAATCCACGGGTGCGCCAGGCCGATTGGATCGCGGGGGATCCAAGCTCCTTCGGAAAGGAGGATCAGACGGTCTACCTCGGGGTGCGGGCCTCGGAGTTCCTCCATGCGGGCATGGGAGACTCCGTCGAGATCGGCAAGGGGACCTTTACGGTCGGCGGAATCCTGAAGACGAAGAACGGTTTCGAGGATGGCGGCGTGTTCTTTCCCCTCTCTCTGGCGCAGGAGTATTTCCACCGCGAGGGGTTGGCTTCCATTGTCTCGGTCAACCTGACGTCAATGGACGATGGGGAAGCGTTCAAAAAGCGGGTCGCCAAAGCGTTCCCGGACCTCGAAGTGCTCGCCAGTTCGGAGTTCAACAGCAGCTACAGTCAGTTTAAGATTCTCACCGCGACCGCGTGGGCGGTCGGACTTTGTTCGTTCCTGCTGGGTGGAATGAGCGTGGCCAACACCATGACCCTCTCCGTGTTTACGAGAATCCGGGAGATCGCCATCCTCCGGGTTTGCGGATTCTCCCGAAGTCAGGCGGCAGGATTGATTCTCGGAGAGGGCTTGGTACTGGCGTTTTTTGGAGTCCTTCTCGGACTGGGCAGCGGGATCGGGTTACTGGGGATTCTCCACGAGGTGCCCCAATTGCAGGGCTATATCCAGGCGGACGTGTCGCTGTGGATGGTGATCGGCATCAGTGTGACGGCCCTGCTCACGAGCCTGGGAGGATCGATTTATCCGGCCTGGTTTGCCAGCCGGATTCAGCCTGCGGAGGCGTTGCGTTATGAATGATTGGATCATCGAGGTCGATGGAGTGAGTAAGAGCTTTGATCAGGGGCGGATTCCGGTGCTGACCCACGCCAGCTTGAAGGTGCGGGAGCGGGAGCGGGTGGCTCTTTGGGGATCGTCGGGATCGGGAAAAACGACCCTGCTGAATTTGATCGGTGGTCTGGAATTGCCGGATCGGGGCACCTTGAAGACTGGTGGCTTGGATCCGACAAAGGATCGTCCCCGTCTCGACCTGCGGCGACGTATCGTGGGATTCGTGTTTCAGCTCCACAATTTGATCCCGTATCTCACCGTGCGGGAGAACATGCTGATCCCAGCGGTCGCGCTGGGAGTCGGAAAAGACGAGGCCGAAACCAGGGTGAAGGAGCTCTTGAGATTGCTCGGGATGGAGCACCGGATTCATCACCGGATGCAGGATCTTTCGGGTGGCGAACGGCAGCGGACGGCGATCGGCCGGGCGTTGATCAATCGTCCCCGCATTCTCTTGGCCGACGAGCCCACGGGGGCGTTGGATGAGAGCACCGCCGACCGGGTTTTCGGGTTGCTCAAGGATCTCTCGCGCGAAGTGGGGGTGACCGTGGTGATGGCGACTCACGAGCGGCGGTTTGCCGAGGCTTGTGACCGCATTTACCGGGTGACCTCCGGAAGGGTCGAGGAGGCCTGCGCGTAATGGAGCCGGACCTCCTCTGGAGTCGCCGCCTCCAGCGTGCGACGGGGATCTACAGCCTGGGTTGGTTGTTGTTGGCCAATCTGGTGGGACTTTGGCTGGCCACGCTCCTCGTCTGGCCGGGAGCGGGGAAGTGGGTCGGAGAGCTCACTTACGGGCGATGGATGCCTTTGCACATGGACTGGCAGCTCTACGGCTGGTGTTCGCTGCCACTGGTGGGGTTGTTGATGAGCTTTTTCCTGAAATCGGGGGACGGTGCAGAGGTTCATTTGGGATTTCTCTCTTGGTCGACGGCCCTGGTCGTGGGCGGGGCTTTGAGCCTTCTGGGGGTGGTCAGCGGGAAATTGTTTTTGAACTGGGCCGGAGTGGGGCGAGTGGTCTTCCCCGCGGCCCAGGTTCTTCTTTGGGGTATTCTTGTCGCCGCCAGTTGGAGACGTTGGCGAACCTGCCGACGGTGGGATCGGGTTCAATCGCTTCATGCGGTTCTGTTGATCGTCCTTCTCGCGTCGCCGATCGCACTCTTCCTGACCTCGGGTTCCGAGACGTATCCTCCCATCGATCCCGAGAGCGGGGGAGCGACCGGGCACAGCCTGCTCGCTTCGAGTCTCGGCATGATTGGAATTTTTGGAATTCTGCCCTGGGTCTTGCGGGTGCCTCGGGTCGGGGCCGGGCGAAAAATCGTTCGCGTCTACGCCGGGGCTTTCATCGTATCGCTGGGCATCTGGGCGGTGCTCGATCACGGGAATGCATCGAATCGATCCATCGGGCAGAATCTCGGACTGGGAGTTTTGCTCGGATGGGTTCCGCTCACTCTGGCTTACTATCGTGCCTTCGCGTGGCAGGGGGCCATTCGCCGCTGGCTCTGGGCCTTTCTGTTTTGGTGGGGACTGCTGACGCTCACCGGATTCATCACCTTTCTACCGGGAGTTCTGGATTGGCTGAAGTTTACGAACGGTCTCGTCGCCCACGCCCATTTGGCGATGGCCGGGATGGTCAGTGCCCTGAATATGCTCATCCTCGGATCTCTGGGAAAGAGCGGGAAGGGGGATCCGTGGGCGGATGCGAGTGCGTTTTGGATCTGGCAGGTTGGGACGCTCCTTTACGTGGTTTCGATGATGGTGCAGGGGGTGCGCGAGGGGCTGGATCCAACGGTACTCTTCGGTCCGAATCCGACCACCGAGGTCTTTTATCGCTTCCGATGGTTTGCGGGGGTTCTGCTGGTCTCGGCCAATCTTCGCTGGATCTATTGCTTAGCGAGAGGCTGGCTGGTTCGTCCGGTCGTGGCGGAGGTTTTGGTGAAAGGAGTCTGTCGTGGCTAATAAACTACTGTTTCTCTACTGTCTGCTCGCCGGCACAATGGACGCGTCGACCGGCCTCCTTCTCATGACCGCTCCCGAGTTTACATTGGGATTGATGGGGATCCCGTCAGTCCACCCGGAAGCGATGGTTTTCATCCGCTTCGTGGGTGCATTTGTGTTTGGTGTGGGGTCGTTGTATTGGCTGGCTCTTTGGCCCGTCTGGAAGTCGGGAAATTGGGAGTGGGTGCGATCTTGCCTGCTCGCGACGGCGTGGTTGCGGTTGGTGGTATTTGTCTTCGGTTGTGTAGCCATCGGCACCGGAGCGCTCTCATTGCAGTGGGCCACCGTGCCGCTCTCCGATGGGCTGTTGGCGATTCTGCAGGGTTGGCTCGTTCTGACGGGAAAGGTGCCGGGCGATGAATAGTTCGTTGACTCGGTGGCTCGGTCAATCGTGGCGTCCCATCCTTTTGGTGGCGGCGGTTTACCTCTACTTTCTGATCTTCTCCCAGTTTGGATTTCTGCATCGGGTCTCGGATGTCGTGGGAGGAGATTCTCAGGACGTGGTGCTCGGGATCATGGGGATCGCGGGGATTCTCGGAGCGCTGATCTCCGGGATTCGTTATCGGGCCGAGAGGATTCGGATCTTTCTGGGCAGCGGTTTCGTCGGGTCGGCGGCGTCGGCATGGGCCGTCGAGGAGAGTCATTCGCTCATGGCTTTCGCGGTGGCTGCTGCAGTTAGCGGGTTTTCGCTGGGGGCTTTGACGGTCGTGGTCGTCGGCTTTCTCCATGATTTTTGCTCGAAAGCGCGAATCGGGCTTCTCTGCGGGTTGGGGACGGGGTTGGCCTACTTCGTGAGTAACCTCCCGTTCGTCTTCAACGCCTCCCCGGCGAATCATTGCCGGGTGGCCGCAGTCGTGTCGCTCGGGGGATTGGCTGTGTTGGCCCTGAGCCCTCTTGCCACGATGATGCAACCATTGGAGACGTCTCCGGAGAAGTCTCGGGCGCGGGGATGGGCGTTGGCTCCGTTCGTCGTCGTATTTCTCGTCCTCATTTGGATGGACTCGGCGGCCTTCTCGCAAATTCAGGAGACGCCGGATCTGAAGGCGGCCAGTTGGTCGGGCGAGGGAAACCTCTGGTGCATCGGGGTGACGCATGGTCTTGCGGCGGTGGTCGCGGGCGTGCTTCTCGACCGGGGACGTTTCCGGTGGGTCGTGGGGCTCGCCTTTTTGGGATTGGGAGCGGGCTATCTTCTGCTGGGTGCTCATGAATTCGGACTGCTACCTTCGTTGGTCTACGCGGCGGCGGTTTCGTTCTATTCGACGGCCTTGGTCGCCTTTGCGTTGACCGAAAGGACCGGATTCCGAGTCACCGTGGCCGTGGGGCTGGTCTACGGCGTTTCCGGTTGGCTTGGCTCCGCGATGGGAATCGGGATGGCGCAGCATCTGGGAAGAGTTCCGGTGAGTTCCTGGATGATCGCGGCGGTTTTGTTGTTTCCCATCTTGGTGGTGTCGAGGCTCCGGAAGGCTGCTCGATGATCGGTCGATGGTTGTGGTATGGGGTCGTGGGGGCGTCCGCGGTGCTGGGATTTGGCTATGCTCTCCGGGATCGGGTGCAAAGTGTCGTGCCTGACAAATCGATCGATCTCGTGGCCCGCGGGCGAGAAGTCTACATCAGTGAGGGCTGTATTCATTGCCACTCGCAATACATCCGACCCGTGGGGATGGATACGGAGCTCTGGGGACCGCCCACATCTCCGGACAAAGCCCTGGCACAGAGTCCCGTTCTCATCGGTAACCGTCGTCA
This sequence comes from Puniceicoccus vermicola, assembly GCF_014230055.1. NCBI lineage: Bacteria > Pseudomonadati > Verrucomicrobiota > Opitutia > Puniceicoccales > Puniceicoccaceae > Puniceicoccus > Puniceicoccus vermicola. The sequence continues at coordinate 6,402 of NZ_JACHVA010000137.1, forward strand.
GGGCCCCGACCTCTCGACCGTGGGGAGTCGCCTTTCTCCCGACTGGAACCGGAGGCACCTCATCGATCCGCCGGGAATCGTCAAAGGTTCGCGGATGCCGTCGTTTGCCCACCTCTTTGACGGAGAGGAATCGTCGCGAGGGGAAGCCCTGCTCGCCTACCTGGACAGCCTGCGGGCGGAGAAGCGGATACAATGAGACTCAGTAGCATGTGTGATCGTTTTGAACGTTCGGAATTGATTGCCTGTCAATCGTTTAAAGAATAGTTTATTGAGGCTTTAGGAATGAAGATATTGTTGGTAGAGGACGACCAGAAGATCGGTCGATTTGTCGAGAAAGGGCTGCGGGAGAACAGTTATACTGTGATCTGGAGGCGTACGGCGCGGGAGGCCAGCGACAGCTTGAGCGAGAGCGGGTTCGACCTGATCATTCTCGATCTGGGCTTGCCGGACGGGGATGGTATCGAGTTGCTGAGGACGTGGCGGAACAGCCGCTTTGACGAGCCTGTTTTAATCCTCAGCGCCCGGGGCTCGGTCGACGATCGGATTCAGGGTCTCAATATCGGGGCCGACGATTACCTTCCGAAACCATTCAGCTTTGAGGAGCTCCTGGCGCGGGTTCGTTCGCTCTTTCGGCGGAAGGGAACCGCGAAGAAAACCTCGCTGGAGCATCGGGGAATTGTCATGGATCTCCTGTCCCATTCGGTCACTTTTCACGGGGAGCCGGTGGAACTGACCAATCGGGAGTATTCTTTGTTGGAGCTTTTCCTTTCGAATCGGGGAAGGACTTTAACTCGCACTCAGATCGGCGAGAAGATTTGGGAGGCTCATTACGACATGCAGACTAACTTGATCGACGTCTATGTGCGCAAGTTGCGGCAGCACTTTGATCAGGGGACGGATGGACCGTCCATCATCAAAACGGTGCGCATGGTGGGCTACGTGATGCCGCAATGAAGTCGCTGACCAGCCGCATGACGCTTTGGTACGCGCTCATCGCGACCGCGACCGTGGCCGTCATCCTGACCGGAGGTCGATTTTATCTAGAATACAGCCTGCTCCGGGGGATCGACTTGCTCAACGCGGTTGAGTTTGAGGAGATTCGCTCACGCATCGAGGAACAGGGTCCGGAGGCTTCGGTTGCGGACCGGATTGCCGCGGTTCACCAACACGCGGAGCTGGACGCCTCACTGTACTTTTTTCAGGTGGCTGACTCGGACGGGGAGATTCTCTATCGCAGTGCCAATCTCGGGCCCTATCAACTGCCGGAGGCACTGCACGGTCATCCGACGATCAGCTATGAAGATCCGGAGCTGGGATGGATCCGGTCGATGGAAGGGCAGGTCGGAGACCTCGATGTGCACGTAGTCTCTTGGTTGGACAGCACCCACGCTCTCTTCGACGACTACGAGCGGGCCAGTTTGTTGGTGTGTGGAGGAGTCTTTCTGCTCAGTCTGACCTTTGGCTATTTCTTGAGCCGATTGGCCCTGCGGCCGATTGCTTCGATTCAGCAGACTGCCCAGAAAATCAGCGCCTCCCGGTTTAGTGAACGTATCCCCGTTCCCAATACTGGGGATGAGGTCGAACGGATGGCCGTTCTCCTCAATGCGATGCTGGACCGACTGGAGTCGGCCTATGAGCAGGTAAAACGATTTACGGCGGAGGCTTCGCACGAATTTCGCACGCCGCTTTCTATCGTGCGTCTCCAGGCAGAAAAGCTATTGAATCAACCGAGCCTCGATCCGGAAGAACGGGAGAAGTCGTTGAGAGACCAGATGGAAGAGATCGAACGGTTGAATCAGATGATCGATGACCTTCTCTTTCTCGCCCGGTCGGATGCCGGGGTGATGCGTCTCGAAAGTAGGGATGTGTTTCTGGCCGAGTTTCTGGAGGATTTGCAGTGCGACGTGAATTTGCTCGCCGAAGAGCAGGGGCTGCGTTTCGTCCTCGATCATCCCAAGAATCTGATCTGGAAGCTGGATCCGGTCTTGATCCGACAAGTGCTGCTGAATTTGATCTCGAATGCCTTGCGGTTCAGTTCTCCGGGAATGACGGTGAGGTTGGCCGTTTCGGTGCGGAAAGAGTCGTTGGTCTTTTCGGTCGAGGATGAAGGGGCAGGCGTGCCGGAAGAGAAATTGGGACGGATCTTTGACCGCTTCGAACGACTGGAGCCGGAGAGTGATTCCGGGTCCAATGGACTCGGCCTGGCGATCTGCCGAAGCATTGTCGAGCGGCATGGGGGAAATGTGGGGGCTCGTAACCGACAGGATCGGTCGGGACTCGTGGTTGAGGTGCGGATTCCGTTCCGCGGCGACGTATGAGCGGGCTTTGGATCGGATTGGTTTCCGGATTGCTCCTCCTTGCGGCAGGTTTGTCTTGGCTGGGCTGGGGGCGCTCGGCCAATTGGCGAGAGGTCACGGGATGGAAACGTTTGTCGGAAAGATCTCTCGAATGGTTTGCCGAGAGCGGGGTAGCCTTTGCAGCGGAGGAAATGGCTCCCCAATTGAAGTGGTGGGGCCACGCCACGGTGCAAGTCGACTGGCAGGGTACGACTCTCTTGACCGATCCGGTCCTGTCCTCCCGGGTGAAGGTTGCGCCGCGGCGATTTGACGATCCTCGTTGGGAGAAGGGCACAGCGGTGGACGCGATCTTATTGACCCACGGGCATATGGACCATCTGGACAACCCGTCGCTGGAAGCACTGGCACCGACGAAACTATTGATCCCGGCAGGGACGGAGAGATTTCTCAGTCGGGCGGTTCGGGAACAACACGACGTGGTCCCGGTTCAGTTAGGTGAGTCGCAGACCATCGGAGCGCTGGAAGTCATTCCGGTTCCAGCACAGCACGGAGGTTGGCGTTACCCTTGGCAGCAGGGATACTTCGCCTGTGGATACATCGTTCGAGCGGAAGTTGAGACTCTCTATCTGGCCGGGGATACGGCGCAGGGGCCGCATTTCCAAAGAATTGGGGAGAAGTTTCGTCCGCGTTTAGCCGTCCTGCCGATTGGCGCCTACTCCCCGCAGTGTTTTTTGCAGAAGCGGCATTTGAATCCGGAAGAGGCTCTCGACGCTGCACAAGCCTTGGGTTGCGATTACGTGATGCCTTGCCATTTCGGCACCTTTCGCCTCTCCCTCGAACCGATGCACGAACCGTTGGGCCGATTTGCGAAGGCCGCGGAGTCGCGGCGGCAGAAATGGATCCTTCCCGTTCCGGCTGAGGAATCGTGAAAGGGAATTTTCCTGTCGCAAGCGTGGAATGGCGAGAGCCATTTTGTCCGATGAGAGGAACGACGAAAGTCATTTCTACGGGATTCGTGGAGAAGTTCAAATTGGGTTGGAACCTCTCGAAACGGTTGTCCGGTGCTACGCTTTATTAGCTTCGCAGGGCACAGCACCGTTCCGCTCCAAATTGGTTGGAGGAAAGGGCTCTCTGTTTCGCGCTGCGAGCGACGCCGGACGAGTCCGCACTTTTTTGAAGCCGTTGTATTCAGGAGCGCAGTCCTTTAGGCTGCGTTGCGTGGGATCGGATCGGTATTCGGTGTGTTATTCAATCGGCGTCGTGATTTCAAACGGCGCGGCAGCGCAGGATCGCATGCTCTCCACGGAGAGGCAATGGTAGGGACTTCGCTTGCGGAGTCCTCCGGCGGCCGAGGACTTTCCGGTTTGCAGGATGGATTCCGGACGTCCGCGTTCGCCGCAAGCAGCGACCCTACGATGGAGATCGTTTTCACCGTGTGGAGAGGAATGGCGAGAGCCGTTTCTCCATGCGCTTTTCAGGATTTCTTCAACGTTCCCTCAAGATGGAAATGCGGTTTCACTTCGGGATCGACGGTGAGGAGGAACATGCGGATTTTTTTCAGCCCCCATTCCCGGTAGTCGAACTCACTGGAACCCTCAATGACAATGCGCTCGCCCGACCGAGTGACCGTAAAGGGAACTTCGATGGGATGGGACTCGCCGTGGAGGGTGAAATCGCCGGTCGCGATCTGCTCGTTCGGCTTCTCCCCGGCATTGATTCCGGTCAGGGTGAATTCGGCCAGCGGATAAGACTCGCTGTCGATCCAGGTTTTCATCTTTTTGTCACGTTTAGCCTCCTCCGAATCGAGAGAGTCGACGCGGAACGTGCAGTGGGCGGCGGTGATGGCCAGGGTCTGCGGATCCACGTCGATCTCGCAGTCGAAGTTCTCGAGGAGGGTGCTGAAATCGTGGAAAGTCGCATGGCAGTCGGCGGAAAGAGAGGACTTTGCCGTGTCGATTTCGAGTGGAGTCGCCGTAGCCACGTAGACTGCGAGTAAGGAGAGGATGAGAGAAAGCGGAAGTTTGTACATGCGATCATTCTGCCCGAAAGGCGTGAAACCCGGGTGAACTGAAAATGAATTTTAGCTCATTTTTGGCAGGCGATACGATTGAGCTGGATTCGTCGGGTCGTCGATTATCGTTCAGATTCACCGAGGGTGGAATCGTCTTCTTGTTACCTTTTCCGGATACGCTACGGTCTATCTCCTCTGGCTGAAGACTGGACTTCCATGCATTCGGACTTTCGACATTGCATCGAACCTCTTTCGAAGTTCGATATTTGGTTTGTTCAAAGGACGTGAAATTAGGTATAAAACGCCTAATTCTCGCCGCAAGGGTAGTCTATGCTAAGTTGACCAGAAGGCTTTGTCGTCGCCGGAATGATTTCGGCTGGAGGCTCGTTTGTTTCCTTTAGCCATGACCGGATGCGCTGTCTGAAATGTTTTCGTATCGTTTGATACGCCTCTTCTTCTATCAGGTTTCTTAATTCGTAAGGGTCAGCCTGGAGGTCATACAGGTGGGTTTCTTCATAAACTTTTGCATGAGGAGCTGGCTTTGTATCCTTGGGGATTGAAACGGCATATTTCCATCGGTCTGATCGTAGCGCCCGCCCGGTCCGTACGTTGTTGTCTCCAAACTGTATATATGATTCTTTTGGCCAATTCCTTCTTTGGTGTTTTAGCAGTGGAAGTATTGAAAGGGCCTGCATGGAATCTGGAGGAGCGATGCCACATGCATCGAGTAGGGATGGAGGGAGATTAATAAGGCCGGTTGCCTCTCGTAATTCACCGCCGCCATCGAACTCTGTGCCCCAGAGCGCGAGGGGAATACGCACTGAGCTTTCATGTGGCGTCCGTTTATACTCGGCGTTCCTCGTCTTGAAGTGACACCCATGGTCGCTGACAAATGCGGTAATCGTATGATTCGCGATCCCCAGCGAGTGAACCGCGTCCATCAGCCTTCCCAAGGCCTCGTCCACTCGTTTGACCATTCCGTAGTATCCCGCTATATGTTGAGCGCTACTACCCCCGAGCGCCTGTAGGTCTGGAGGAGTCCATCTTCCTGTGAAAAATTCCTCATATCCTGGAGGTGCAGGGAAACTATCATTGGTATTTTGGTGATGAGGCTCCAATAATGACAGGCACAGCATGAACGGTTGCTCGTTTTCGGCCGCCCTCTTGTCTATATAACGAATCGCAGCATCCGTCATCGCATCGACTCGATAGCCGGGGAGTCGGACGGGTTCGTTTTTCTCGTTCCAAAGTATTGTACTGAACGGTCCACTGGTCGTTTCCACCGTATTTGCTGCAAGCCAGTCTTGGTATCCGCCCCTGTATTTTTCTTTCACAGGTCCCTTTCCCTGATCTTTCCCTGCTAAGTGCCATTTACCGATATAACCTGTTCTGTAGCCAGCTCCCCGATAGCACTTGGCTAGCGTAATGGCGTCTTTTCTCAAACAGTTTCCATTTCTCCATACTCCGGTCTCGGTCGAATATTGACCTGTTTGAAGGCAACTACGTGCCGGACCACACACAGGCTGACACGTAACTGCATGTTTTAGAAAAGTTCCCTGTCGTGCGTAGCGGTCAAAATTAGGCGTCAACCCAAGAGGATTACCGTTGAGTCCTAAGGTATCCCAGCGCTGTTGGTCTGTGAAAAAAATAATGACGTTTGGTTTCATTGCCGTAGGTGTTAAGCATCGCTATCCGATGCATCGAGTTTGGACCCCTTTCAAGAAGACCTGTGAAAGATAAAAGGGCGCCTTGTGCATTCAGCGATAGTTGGATAGCCGCCCTTCCTGGAAGTCGACCTCAAGCCAAGGGTCTTTTGTTTTAAGCCGCATTTCAGTCAGTTGTGCTCGGTACTCTTCGACGATAGGCTGAAGTTCGGGGGCATCGACCAGGTTGGTTGTTTCCTGTGGGTCAATCTCGAGATCGAACAAGGCTTCCGGCCAGTGGTTTTGCAGTCGGTCCATGGGACGACATTGAGCCCCGCCAGTCGCTAGAATACTTTGATAGCTCTTGGAATCGTATAAGTCTGTGGCCATTGGTGACCGGACGTCTGGAGCCAAGCATCTCAAGTATTTATACTTTGGGCCTCGTGCAGCTCTATACGGAAAGTAGTTTGCTACCCCATGAAACGTATGAGAATCAAAAATGAGCTCACGCTCTAAGCCCGCGCTACTGGTTAAGAGCGGAATCAGGTTCATTCCGCATAGGTTTTTCGGGTGATGTTGATCGGGCACGTCCATGGCATGGAGTATGGTCGGTAAAATGTCAGTCCAGTTGACTGGGGTGTCGCAGTATTGCCCGGCTCCCAATGCTTTTGGATGGGCGATGATTAATGGGCAATGGTGTCCAGCTTCGAACGGGCTTGCTTTCGCTCCGGGAAAAGGCATGCCGTGATCAGAAAGCAAAATGATCATGGTGTCATCACGATGGCCGTGGCTGTCAATTTCTTGAATGACATCTCCCACAAACGAGTCAAATCGAGATATGAATCGATAGTAGTCTGCCAGATCCTCTCTAACACCCGGAGTGTCTGGTAGATATTCAGGAACAGGGATAGTATCCGGTTCGTAGTGAATATCGACATCCTTAAACTCAGATGGATGAATCGACTTGTCGAAGTTCTCTTCAGTGCGGTGTGGATATCCCGATGCGCAGTGCATGTAAAACGAAGTGCCACTGATTTCCTTTAAGCAGGTCCGGACGTCTCTAGTAACGCTGCTGTTGGAGAAAAGTGGGTATTGGGGTGACGTCGTTTCGTGCCAAGCCGTAAATGGATAAACGCGAGGCGGGGCAATGTGTGTTTTGCCTGCCAGGCCGCTCTTCATTCCCGCGTTCTTAAGAATTGCAGGGAGGCTCACAGCCTCCTCCCATGTTCGAAAATTGTGAAATCCGTGGCTATGTCCATACTGACGGTGCTGGTGGCTATACATGCCAGTCAGGATATTTGCCCGACTGGCCGCACAGCTTGGGGTTGTGCAGTAAGCCTGATTGAATACGGTGCCGCGTGTCGCCAACGCATCGATATTGGGAGTCTTGATTGTGGGGTCTCCGTAGCAACCAGCAATAGGAGACCAATCATCCGCAATGATAAGTGCTACGTTCATTTTACTATCTCAGGCAATTGGATACGAGCCGGAGCGCGCCCTATTGCCGAGGGCGGTTCTATTTGAACCAAGATTTTCATTTGTTTCTGATGTTTTTTTTCTCAGATGTCGTCTTCAGAAATCCATCGAAAGGAAACGATTTTGAATCTGCGGCCTGAATTTTCCAGTGGCTCCGTTGTGCGTTGAAGGATGGTCTCGAGATAGGATTCGCTAATGACCTCACTGTTCAGTGGGTTTGTTGCGGAACCATAGCTTCGGACAACGAAAGTATCTCCACGAACAGTTATCTGAGACCCTATTTTTTCTAAGATGTCGGCCTGAGTAATATAGCCAGGTAAGAATGCGCCACGGCTACCTTGCTTGATTACGTTTCCGCTAGTATTGGAAGTAAAACCCGTTACATGTTCTGGGAGGTAACGGTCATGAGAGCTAGCTTCAAGCATCCAAACGTCGTCCAAACCAGTGATGCCCGGTGGCTCATTATATCGGTTGTTAATATTTGACTTTTCAATTGCTGCTTGAAGCGCTCCCATCAATCCCAGTTCGGCTTGAGCTGAGGTGTCCGCTACCAGGGATCTGTTGACGAAATGAGAAAGTGAATGGAAAGGACCACGAGCCTTAACTTCCGAGACAATTTTCTCTGCAAGATCGAGCAATTGGTCATGAGTTAGTATTCGAAATCCGGCCAAACCATTTTGAGAAAGTATCGGTTGGTTTTCTGGATCGAACGCTTCTAAAGGGGGATTCAAGTAACGCGAATAGGAATGTGGGGTGTTGCCGGGCAAATGAGGTTTTCCTGGCGGGGCTACGGAATTGAAGCTACCTAAGAGTGCTGCCCACGCGCCCACATCGGTAGAATTTACATTGAATGCGCCGTCAACATACAGGTAGTTCGCGCTCGAATCGAAGTCTTCGAGTAAATCGATATCCTGAGTTTGCGTCGATAGGATAGGATTTTTTGAGCGGACGTTTTGAGCCTCGCCCAGGTCTTCCAAGTCGAACTCGCCAAGGAAGTAGTTGTCCCACAGCGCGTCGTTCAATCGGTACGAGAGGTCTTTGAAGTCGTCGTCAGAATTATGTCCTGAAACAAAACTGCCGCTGGTAGATTCGCGAGGGACAATCGGACTGGCTAATGAGTTGGCAAAGGGGTGCGCTGGTTCCCATGGGAGTTGACCAAAGTCGGCATGCTTTAACTGGCCAAGCGAAACCATGGGGTAATCGCCGCGTGGAATCTCAAATAATGCGATACGGTCTCCCTGGCCGTTATTGTCCAAACTTACTGGAATCGCCCAAGAGGTTGTGGGATTGGTTTGATTGCCAAAAAATTGATTGAACTGGTAGTCGTAGTTGTTCGGGTTTGAAAAAAAGAGATCGCCGTTCGAAGCGTCGAAAGAGAGTCCTAGTGGAGGGTCATTGATGATAGGTGTGCGTGGGTTGAAATTCGCAAAGAGTCGAACTGCGCGTTGAGGGAATTGCTTGTTGCCCTCCAAGTTTCGAAACATCACTGCTTTTCCGTGTTTCTGAAGTGGAAAATGGGCAGTATCGGAAGAGATATGATTTAGAGGGAAGATTCTAGGCGGATTCGCAGTAATACCCAAATCTGCCGTTTGCAGAACAAATAGATCTTTATCATCTAGTCGAAGCGCAATGATGTCATTGCCAGTCCTTTGGCGGACACCTACTTCCATTTCATCCAAGTTGCGCCCTTCGACGTCAATGGCCTCGCCAGTGCTTAGGATGAAATGGAAAGCATCGTTAAAATCGGTGGCTTGAAGCGTCCCTCCGGGTGTATGGTTTTCAATTCCTTCTACTTTCCAATCGCCACCATCATATCTAATCGCGAAGCCATCGGCGGCGCTACTAGCCTCGGGAGTGAAGACAAGGGTTTTGCCAGGTGGAATGACGATCGGGGTAAGGCGAAATCGAAGTGTTTTAAGGGGTTCAATAATTGAACTATCACGATTTTCACCGCCTTCGAGTGGTTTTTCGACTAAAACATAGCGCAGTTGCTGGACGCTTCCCAGTTCGATATCTAAGGTTGTTCCTTCTGGAATGCTCAGCGGTACATTGTATGGGTTCCACAGCCAGGCCCGCGGAACAATGCGATACGCAACTGTCGGATTCCCGCTTGTCCAGTCGCCTTCATAGCAACCATAAACTTGCCAGAGGAAACGTATGATCAGCGGTGTTACGGCGGGAGTGGGGTCGGTCTCAGGCCTTATTTCGATGGCTCCCTCGGCGTCGAAATCGTCTCGTAACTCATACCATGATTTAATTCGACCATATAATGGCCCGGTCCCAGAATTTAACTCAAATAGTTCATCGTCATCTTTCAAGGTCGATGAACTATGGTTGTTCAAATAGCTGAACAGGTTTTTCTTGAGCCCTCCATCCTTTACATTGGTAAGGAGGCCTCTCGAGAAAAGCGTTTGCGAGAAATAGGCTTCATTCAAATCCTCTTCGCTCAGACCTGTAGACGCTAGTATGGGGTCGAGTAAAATATGCTCTTTGATGAATGATCTTTCGAGCAGTGATTCGATTTGATAATCAGGCGAGTCCAGATCTCGTAGAGCTTTTAGTGCTTCGACGGTTGGAGCTCCGGATCGCGTCGGGGAGAGATTGGCGATTACTTCCTGTTGCTTGGTGCTAAGATCTCTTTGCCATGATGTAGATGGGTTGATTTTTGCCTTTTGGCTTTCATCTCCAACCCAGTATGCGTAACCGCCTGAGTCTAGCTCTACTTTTTCCACTGACACTCGGTCGGACGACTTCTTCACGGTATTGCTGCCAATTAGTTCAATGGTATCGGCTGAAGTTGTAAAGCTCTCCACATAGTCAATGGTTGTAGGGGATCCTCCGGGAAACTCTCTACCAGAAGTTAGCCAAGCTTCGAACTCGCGAGGGGTTGGGTTGGTCGCGTCGTAGTTTTCGGTATTCCATACTCCCAGCCAGCGCTTGGTGTTGGGAGCTGGCAGGTGCGGAGAGAACTGGTTTTCGTTAAGTATATCGGCGTAAGCCGAAATGCGCTGATCGGGACCTAGGTGTTTTTGGAGGTTACCGATCGCGACCTGGAGGCCAAAGATAGCGTTTTGTCGTGAATGACTCAGGTGTTGAGTGTTCGTTGTCGCCGTAATCTGTGTTTGCACCAAAACGGATAGGCAGATCATCAACGAGAATATGAACCCCAAGAAGACTAGGGCTATTGTCAGTGCAAATCCATTTCTATTGTTGTCAGCCATGGGTGGGGGTGTCGGAGTTCGATTCCAATTTACATCTTAAACTGGTCGCTTTTCAAGTAAAAAGTTTGACAATGGTATAAAAATAATAGAAATATACCAATATTGTATAAATGAGTAAGGCTAAAAAAACTGCTGAGTTACTGCGTGCCCGGATAAACTGTGGCGATTATCTGCTGACCGATGTGCCTGTTGAACGTGCTCTGGCTGAAGAGGTCGGGGTAAGTCGATTGACGGCGAGAAAGGCCCTTTTGATGATGATTGAGGAGGGGTTGTTGCAGCGCACCCCAAGTGGGAAAGTGGTTTGCGCCAGCACGGATAAAGGCGATAGGGTTAGACAAATCGCGTTTCTTTCTCCCGCTTTTTCAAGTTGGAATTTTGACTGGTGGCGTTTTGCGATCGAACGTTGTGCGAGTCGCTCTAATATCGCGATTCGGCCAGTGGACTATGTCCATTGGAATGATCTGGTTGTTGCTCGGACAATCGAACGTTTTGACGGGGTCTTTCTGTGGCCATTCATGGGTGAAATTCCCGATAATGTGCTTAAGATTATCCGTGAATCCGAGAAGCCAGTGGCCCTTTTGGAAAGCAATGGACGAGAGTTGGGTATTCCGTCGATGCAGATGTTGCCGCCAGAGAGCATTCAATTGCTCTTGGAGCTCCTTGCGAGCAAAGGTCACAAACAGATCGATGTGTTGAGTGCTCAGAACTTTGACCCCATCATAGAGGCGCGCATTCAACAATGGTCACTTTGGCGCTCTCTGCATGGGATCGATGGAGAGTTTCATAACTATCCAGTGAAACCCTATGAGTCTACCGTGTCAGGTGGATATAATGCGATGTGCAAGCTTGTGGCTGAGGGTAGGTTTAAGGCTAAAGCCCTGCTCTGTACGAGTGAGCCGGCGGCAATTGGTGCAATGCGGGCGATGAGAGATGTTGGCATCCGGCCTGGTGAAGACGTTGCCATCTGTGCGGCGAAAGACGAGGGTATGTGTCGCTACGTGTCCCCAAGTCTGACTGTCTTGGAGTGTCCCAAGCCCGACCAGTATATTAATCTAATTCTGGATTGGATGCTGAGTGATAAGCGGGAATGGATTGGCTCACTCAATTTGTCACCAGCGCAATTTCAACTTTTTGAAGGCGAATCAACCGACTTCGAATTAAAAGTAAAGCATACCTCAAAATCATCATGAAGAAGACTACTAAAAATGTTATCTCTACAGCTGGACTCACCTTGTTGATTTCAGCTTTTCCCACTGTCGATGCCGCTGCTCAAGTCGTTACTACTAATCTAGCGCAAAATTATGATGCATCAAATCCAGGTGCTGTTGGTGTTTGGCAAAACACACTGGAGCCGGGGGTGCGCGATTGGAGCATGATGGACTCAACTAGCGGAAGTGTTACTTCTGCCGGAACGAATATTACTCACGTATTCAGCTTCAACGGCACCAGTTCGATTGGTGTGCAGGATAGTTTTGCGAGTGGCAGTGTAGTTACCTCCAGTTGGGAATTGTGGATCAAGCCATCAAACCTCACCACCGTAGGAACCTTTTTAGAGTCAGGAGCCAACGCTCAAGGATTTGTCCTTGCACAGAACGGAAACGAAATTGATTTCTTCGTCAATAACGGTGGAGATCAAGTGAATCTGACTTTTCAAATAAACTCTGCATTGATTGAGGACTACATGCAGGTCGTGGCTGTTATTGATTCTGGTTCAGATGTTTCACGATTGTATGTCAACGGTAGTCTTGTTGATAGTGATAGCAATGCCCCTGATTGGAGAGGTTCGAATGACGCATCTATTGGAGGAACGACAAACGCCGCCGGACCCCTCGACGGTTATTTTAATGGTCAGATTGCTATCATGCGGCACTACGACGACTTGGCTTTATCTGATGCACAGGTTTTGCAGAATTATAACGCTGTCGCGGCAATACCCGAACCCAGTCACTTTTCCTTGCTATCGATCGGGACGATTTTGCTTACTCTGACCTGCACTAGAAGAGTCGGTAAGCAAAAGTAAACTTTCTAGATTTTCCGTTTTGTCAGTGCTCCTAGAGTGTTGACGGGATCTTGAGTCTATTCCACCACCCCCAGTCGCAGGGCTGCTTGAAGCATGCTGTGCCCACCTCCATCTCCTAGTCAGTCGTGAAACAAAACATAGTTCTGATCGTAACCGATCAGCAGCGCGCCGATAGTATTGGTTGCTATGGTAACAAGCATAGCTCAACTCCGAATTTGGATGCGCTAGCAAGTGAGGGAACGGTTTGTCGGCGCGCCTATTGCACAACCCCAATCTGTACACCCGCGCGCGCTTCGTTACAAACCGGGCTCTACCCCAGTCTTCATGGCATGCAAACTAATATTTGCACACCGGGATGCCTTTTTCATGAACTACCTGACTCACCAGTTCTTCTTGGTAATCGTATGCGCGAGCATGGCTACTTTACAGCTTACACGGGGAAGTGGCACCTCGGATTTGGCGGAAACGCAGCCGAGCAGTCAGAGTTTCAGAAGCACATGAGAGAGTATCCTTTGTTGAGGCTCTCGGTCGGCTCGGGGGCATTGCCCTCGACACGTGGGTATGAAATCGGAGACGACTTTCCGGGACACGGTGGCGGAGGTGAGAAATTCCCGCAGTTTCAGGAATATTTGCAGGCTAATGGTCTAACATACCAACTTGAGAACAAATTAACCGGAATGGGGCGCGCGGCGACTTTGGCCTCTGGCAAAGAGTCGTCTGTTTCCCACTATCTCACTAATCGGGCAATCGATTGCCTTGAGGATGCTTCCTCGAGGGATCAACCGTTCTTTTTATCATTACATTTTTGGGGTCCACACGAGCCATACTATGTGCCACAGGAATTCTTGGATTTGTATGATATTAATTCTGTGCCGCTCTGGAACGCGATGAGTTCAATGCCTCAACCCAGCCCTCGCATCCATTCAGGAATGCGAAAAGCCAAGGGTAAGGATGAGGATGAAATACGAACGTTCCTTCAGCACTACTATGGATTTGTATCACATATAGATGATGAAGTTGGCCGCTTGGTGCAGGCGTTAAAGCGCTTGGGTGTGTACGAAAATACTACGATTATTTTTACCGCAGATCATGGCGAAAGCTTAGGTTCGCACGGCGGAATGGTCGACAAAGGTCTCAGTATGTTTGAGGAGACCGTCCGCGTGCCATTAATAATCAAGCACTCTCCAAATCAAATCAAAGATACACACGCCTTCATCAATACGACGGACATATACGCAAGCATTTTGGATATTGCTAACTGCAATGAAGGAATCGAACAACAGGGGCAGGGCAGGTCTATTCTGCCTTTGCTGAATGGAGAAGCCCCGGTTGATTGGCCAGATAGCGTCGTCGTGGAAAGCAGCGGGATTGGGCATTGCCTCTTATCTCAAAGAATGATCCGCAATGAATCGTGGAAATACGTCTTAAACGTCGGTGATGTCGATGAGCTCTATGATATGAAGAACGATCCGGATGAGAGCCGAAACTTGATTGCTTCGGACGAATGTTACGATGCGCGCGGCTACATGAAGGAGAAGTTGCTAAACTGGATGGAGCGCAACGAAGACCCCTTGCTTAAGCGGGTGAAATACTTAGCAAATTAAATGGATAAAAAACGACCAAATATCTTATTTATTACATGCGATCAGCTTCGAAAAGATGCGCTGGGTTGTTATGGCAATGAGCTGATCAAAACGCCGAATATTGATTCCATCGCGAATGCAGGCATCAAATTTGAGAATACTTTTGTTACCAGTCCTGCCTGCGCACCAAGCAGAGGATCGATGCTCACTGGGCGTATGCCATCGGTCCATGGCTTACGAATCAATGGTGTGAGTTTGCCGAAGGAAGAAGTATCGTTTATCGAGGTTTTAAGAAACGCTGGGTATCAAACGGCTGGTGTGGGAAAGATGCATTTCAATCCTCAATGGAATTTTCCCCCGGATAACGTAGATGATTTAGTCACTAAGCCAGATACTACCAAAGCAATTAGTCCTCAGCCCCAACCATGGGAGTTCCCTTTTTACGGTATGGACCACTGTATGCTGGTCGAGGACCACAATGCGGGGCCATATGGCGAGTACTTACTTCAGCACGGTTTTGATCCATGGAAAGATCCGCACAGTTTCACATATCCCCAGAGCTACTGTGGCAAATCGTCTATCCCCTTAGAGCATAGTAAATCCAATTGGATTACGGATCGCGCTTTGGAGTTCCTTGACCAAACAGCTGACGAATCACCCTTCTTTGTGTGGATTTCCTATGTTCATCCGCATCACCCATTTGTTGCGCCTGAGTCTTATGACACCATGTATGAAGCCGAAGATATGCCTCTGCCGGTAATGTCTAAGGCAGAGAGAGAACAGTGGCCGTTTGGATACGATAGAAAGTGGAGAGCCGAAGAGGGATCACACGAATCAGTAGGCCTACACAAGTTTGACGAATGTGACTGGCAGCGAATCAAAGCTCACTACTACGGAATGATCTCCCATATCGACGACCAGATCGGCAGAATCCTGGACCGGCTCAGAGCAGATGGGGAATTTGAGAATACTTATATATTCTTCTTGGCCGACCACGGAGAGCTCCTGGGGGATCATGGACTCTTGTTTAAGGGAGCGCATTACGAATCTGTGCTCAATATCCCTTTGCTAATCCAAGGGCCAGGAATTTCAGATTCATCCGAAAGCGACAGTTATCTTTCCATGATGGATATTTCAGCAACGTTGCTCGGATTTGTGGACTTGCCGTTGCCTGATGGAATGATGGGATGTGATCTGTCCGATCCAATTTCGGGGGATCGTCCAATACCATCCCGGGAGCGAGTCCTAGTCGAAGATCCCTTTGGGCCGAGAACGCTACTGACTCCAGAATACCGAATCACATGGCATGGCTATGGTGAGAAAGGGGAGCTTTACGATCGGAAGGCAGATCCGGAGAATTTCGTTAATTTATGGAGCGATGCTTCGAGCGCGGACTTAAAGTCCGAAGCGCTAGATGCATTGGTGCACGAATTGGTTTTGACCGTAGACCCATTGCCGCATCGCACAACTCTCTGTTGATCATGGATCATTTTGTTGGCATGAAAAGCTCTGCTTTCACTCGGGCGAAAGCACTGATTTTGATTCTCATCACCTTGGGTGTCTTGCTTTGCGGGACCGATAGGTTGTCAGCGGAAGTAAGCTATTTGGCGTTAAACCGGAACAGGCTGCAGCTTTACTTCCGGGTGGGTGAAGAATATTTTCCGTTGGAAAAACGTGCTTTCGTGCTACAGAAAATACCTGCTTCGGCTTTAGGGTCGGGCCGTTTTGATCTGTTTGAAAAGCAGATCGATGAAGATGGAACAGAGACATTCAATCGCTTCTTGGACGTAGCCATAGATCCAGAGGTGCCATCACAGACCATACTATTGTATAGGACATTTGCACGCCCTAGGGAGTATAAGATATTTGTTGTTCTAACCGATCTCGAAAGTATCCCGCCGCAGCATGCGCTCATTTTAAATTATACGCCTTTTGAGGTAGCCGTTCACGCAGGGGAGGGGGCGGAAAGTATCGAATCTCTGTCATCCGTTCTCATTCCGTATCAGGATAAGAAATTCACAGCCTCATTTCGTTTCGTTTCACAGGTTAGCGGGGAGTGGAGTGAGCCAGTTTTGCAGTCCGTCAATGTTCTCGAAGGTATGCGGCTATTGGTTGTCGTTGCCTATGAGAAAACGGATGTGGGCGGATATGTCTTTAACCCAATTTTTATCCGAATGAGCAGTAATTAGAATGAATGTATTAAATGAAATGAGCTATATAAAATTTGGTTTTTTTCGAAATTCACGAATGGTTTTTCATGCTACGGTTGGCATTGCGCTGCTGGTGCTTGCTTCTGTCGATCCGGCGTATGGTGGAAGCGGCGAAGAAGTGAATAATTTACTTCTCGATAAACAAAGCTGGGCAAAATTTCACGTTAAGGAGAAGGTTGAGTTTGACTGGAGTTCGCGCGATTTACTCCAAGTTGCTGCCCCAGAAGAAGGAAGGATCGTTTACCAAAATCGAATTCCTCTGGTGGATTCGAGAATCACAGCAACCTTTGATTTTATTGAGCATGAGCCGGAGGATAATACCTCGGCAGGAGTGATCTTTCACGGGGTTGATGACGAGTCCGGCGAGCCATTGAGAGCTGAGGTTTACCCCCAAAGAGAATTGTTTGTATTCGGTGATACCTCTGAGACTTTTAAGCGGTTACCCGAAAATCCCCTCCATTATGAGTTGGATATCGTATTCGAGGGAGAACAGGCCGTATTGTATTGGGGCGGGCGCGAAATTTCTCGTGCTGGCGTTCAAATAAACCAAGCTAATTCTTCCGTTTGTGTTTTTGTATCGCAGGGAAGTATCCAAGTTAGCAAGGTTCTGGTGCGGCAGCGTTCAGATGCTAATACTATCTTATTTCGTGAAGGTGCTGATGTCAGTATTGATGTAGGTGATTCTTTGAAGTCGATTCCATCACCATGGACGGACTATTGGGGAACCCACTATGCTTATGTCGAAGGCCCTGAGGATGCAGATCCTCACACCCGTTACTCTGCAGTTCGTAGCTACGGTGGCCCACATATCGGGATTGTTCGGGAAGAAAAGCGATCCGATGCAACAATTCGTCCAGCCGTGTTTGATGACGAAGAAGTTCGTGTGGATATCGATAGTTTTCGAAGAGAGTCCAACGATGGAATGCAATTTGTCTCAGAACTTATTCCAGAGCTTATCGATTATGATCTCATGGCGGTGTGGCAGATGCATATGAGAGGTGAGCGTGATGGCCAGTTATTTTTTGAGCGAGATGTCTATTACCATTTTCTGAGTCTGATGTATCAGCAATGGCCACAGGTTCGCGATCATGTAGTTTGGCAAGTGGGAAATGAGTTGGTGAGTTTACATTGGAACCCCAAATTAGTGAACAGAAAGAAATTCAGAAATATGCGTCCTCCCGAGGGCTTGCCGGGCAATCAGTTTAATAAAGGATATGATCTAAATTGGAAGTTGGACTTTTACATTAATCATTGGTTGGCGCCTGCGGTCCAAGTTGTTGAGCGTGTCAGTAATGAAAGGTTCGGAGGTCCCAATGCCATTCCGGTAGCCGTTGGATCAATGAATCCATACAATGCACCGAATGTCTGGTTTCTGGAATCACTGATGGAAAGCAGTTTTGGTGATGACGCTCCCGCCGAACTACGTGGAGATCCCGTCTGGAAGCATTTCGACTATCTTACAGTCCACTATATGTTTGTTCCGAATAGTGGAAGTGAGATTCGGGATCGGATGGATCGCTATTACGAGGATTACCTGAAGACAGGAAAAGTGAAAGGGATTTGGATTACCGAGTTGCACGGCAGAGCAGGCAAAGGACCGGTGACTATATTGGCGAGTGGATTCAAGTTCCTCGATTGGGTCGTTGATAATCAGCTAACTGCGGACCAGGCGAAAGTTTTTTGGTGGGGTGAGCGCGAGAGGGCAGGTGGGGATGGTATGGACCTTACCCGTAAAATGGGAGAGTTCTTTGGTCAATCGGCACTAAAGTATGACCATCTCGATTCGGACAAGGCGGATGTTTATGTTGTCTTCGAAGACTCTCTAGTTTCCACACGAGCACTTGTGTGTGTCATCCCTAATGAGGTGAAAGGTTTTGTTGATTTCGGAAGTATTCGCCTGAATGGACTGGGTTTTGAGGGCTGGAATGTCGAAGCAGTTCAGTACTCGAAAATTACTCTACCCATGGCGAGCGAGCTGTCCCCGGAGGTTTCAGAAGGAGCACTGATCTTGCCTTTGAATCGACGGATTACCGAGCCATTCTTGATTTGGTTGAAGAAGTAGATTGTTCAAGATTATGAAAAAAAATATACATAAATTTATTTGGCCAGTAATTGGCCTGGTATCTCTTAATGCTGATGAGAGCACTTCCTTAAACCGAACCTCATGGCAGAATACGATTGGCGTGCACTATCGGCTTGATCCGGAAAATTACATCGGCACTACCAGAGGATGGCCAAGGTTGGCGGCTATTGGCTTCAAGCAGGATGTAACCTGGCTAAAGCCAAAGAATATCGAACCGGTGGTAGGGCATTTCAGTGGTGAAGAGCGCTTCTACGTTCTTGAGGATGAAGCCGTAGAAGTTGGCGATGTCGAACTGGAAGAGATTACAAATTCTGATCCAGACAGAAGGTCGCTGGATGCTGATGCCCTTGATGCATTGGATCGTAATAAGAATAAGAAAGGCATAAAGAAAAAGAATCCAGCACCAGGCGATATTTGGAGCCTCGGGATTAATTACATTGACGCCGTTCAGTCGGCGAATGAAGCCGGTATTGATCTGGTCATACACACCGGAGGTATATCGCCCCACCGCAAGGGTGGTGGTGCGCGTGAAATCGAATACTTGATGGCGAAAAATGGGGCGTATTTTAAAGATACTCTCTATGAGACTTTTGTGCGGTTGAATACGGGTGTTTTCGCTGATCGCACGAACACGATATATTGGGAAATTGGTAACGAAGTAAATTCCAGCAATCGCTTTTCGCTTCGCGACATTACAGATGGTGAGCATGTTCGTGGTCATCCACAGCATGGGTACGATTACGTTGAGTTTTATTTAGCTCCGGCAATTGAAGCCTTGCGGGAAGCATCGACGGATGTATACGGTGACCCTGGAAAAGTTAAGATTCTGATGGGGTCAGTTTCAGGTGTGCTCAAACCTGAAAACCGCGAGTATCTCGACCTCATTCTAGGCAGTACAATCGAAGGATTGCATGCTCCAACTCTGGCTGGAAAAAAGGTTGGCGAGGTTATCGACGCGGCTGTAATTCATTACAGTAATGGACAACGGGACCTGTTGCAGGGAATCTTCGACCAGTGGATCGCCAGTGGCGAGGTAAAAGACCTTTGGACAACAGAGGAACTAGGCGCGCGTGGTCGGGGGGATTATACGGTAGCGCTCGTTAGTTTTGAGTGGTTGAGCTTCGTTTTGGAAAATGATTGGCCTGAAGGCGCTATTCCAAAAGCTATTTTTTGGGGAGATGAACGACAACACCCCGGTGAAGTAACCACCGGAACGGGGGCGCAGGAGATCCTTGGGCCATTTTTGAAGAATTATCCACTTGTTGCGGCAAGAAATCAGATTGTTCCTGAAACGCGTGCAGACTTACAATGGTTAGCCATTCGGGCTGATGTGGACAGTGATGAAATCCGTTATGCGATTCATGTTCACCCTTACTTTACGTCCCAAGCTGCACTGAGAGGAGTCTCTATCTATCCTGACCTGGGCTCGTTAGAAGGAGAATATGATGTAACGGTTGATTGTCATGTCTTCTCAATAGGAGAGGAAAATCGTACTCGAGAGCTCGAGGTGGATCTTCTGGATCATCGCATCTTTATCGAATTCGATCCGATGTGGGATATGAAAATCAATGAGTCCGCGGTTCTGTTGGTGACCTTTCAAAAGCTCTAGTGTGTAAGTTTCGGAAGGCATTCGATATCGGGATACGAATCTCAATGAAATCTCAAAAGCCCCATCAAGAAACGGATCCTAAAGACCGAGTTTCAGTTCCGCAGAAGATCGCGTTTGGAAGTGGGCTGATTTCCTACTCAATAATGAATAACGGCTTCAACCAGATGTTGAACGTCATATTCAACGTTAATTTTGGAGTTAGCCCAGTTCTACTAGGCTGGATCACGGCTTTGTCGCGAGTGTACGACGCCGTGTCTGATCCGGTGATGGGCTCAATTACTGACAATACTAGAAGTCGGTGGGGTAGGCGGCGGCCCTATCTCGCGTTGGGAGGTTTTCTTGGTGGGATATTTTTTGCGTCACTTTGGTGGGCTCCTCAGCAACAATCAGACACGTTTTATTTTGGTTGGATTTTAGTCGGAGCCTTACTTCTGACCACCGCATTCACGATATACTCGGTCCCCTACATTGCCCTCAGCTTCGAAATGAGTCCAGACTACCATGAGCGGACCCGAGTGATGGCCTACAAAGTGGGGATGGGGAAACTTGGTGGCATTTTGGTGGGGAGTTTATTTTGGTGGACTCAGAGGCCGATTTTCGACGACACGATTGAGGGCATGCGCTATGTGGGCATTGGAGCCGGGATTTTGATTTTCATCATATCTCTGGTGCCAACCTTGTTTGTTCGGGAAAATCCCGAAGTTGCAACGGTAGCTCGAAAGCAGAAAAAGACCCCATTGCTCAAGAGTATGAAGTCGACTCTTTCCCAGCCAGCATTCCTCATTATCATAGGGCTCACGCTATGCCTGATTTGTAGTTTAAATCTAGTTAATTTCCTGGGCTTTTATGTGAGCCTTTATTACATCTTTGATGGTGTTCAACGAGAAGCTGCAAATGTAAGTTTAGCAGCAGGATTCATCGGTCCGGTGGTTGGGCTTCTTTCGATCCCGGTTGTAACCGTTACCTCCAGTTTAATTGGTAAACGTCGAGCGCTCGCCTGCTTTCTGGCGTTGGCTTTCATCGGCAGCATTCTTAAATGGTATCTGTATACGCCAGCCGGACCTTACTTACAACTGATTCCAAATGCCCTGATGGGAGCTGGTCTTGGCGCTACGTGGTTACTTTTAAACGCTATGATTCCTGATGTTTGCGATTTGGATGAGTTGAAAACAGGCGGTAACGTCCAAAAAGTTTCGCAAAATTGAAAGGAGTGCCTTTCCGCCGGTTATCCGGTAGGCAGTTGGTTAACGACAACTAACAGCCATGGAAGACACCAACGAAAAGACACCTGAAGAGACAGTAACAGGCCGGGAGGCCGAATCAAGCGAAGTTGTTCGCATCAACTTCGATCATCTGAAGAAGGACCTAAGCGGATTCGTCCGTGGAACGGTAGAGGATGCCTTGAACGGCCTTTTGAACGCCGAGGCGGAGCATCTGTGCAATGCCGGTCGCTATGAACGCAGCGAAGAGCGTTCGGCCCATCGCAGCGGACATTACGAACGGGGATTGGAGACTGGAGCGGGCAAAGTGACCTTGAAGGTCCCGAAGCTTCGTGGAGCGAGCTTCGAGACTCAGATCATCGAGCGTTACAAACGCCGCGAGTCCAGCGTGGAAGAGTCGCTGGTGGTTCCGAGCGAAGCGACAGCAGCAAGCCGAAGGCGCGCAGTATGTATTTGGCCGGGGTAAGCGTTCGCCGGGTCGAGGACATCACCGAAGCTCTCTGGGGCACGCGGGTAAGTCCCTCGACGGTCAGTAACCTCAACCAGAAGATTTACGAGCGTATTGAGGAGTGGCGGCAGAGGCCGCTCAGGAATCGCTACGTGTATACCTACCTGGACGGCCTTTGGCTCAAGCGGGCTTGGGGAGGCGAGGTCGAGAACGTCAGTATCCTCGTGGCCATCGGAGTGAACGAGATGGGATTCCGCGAGGTGCTCGGAGTGAGCGAGGGCATGAGCGAAGACAAGGAGAGCTGGAGGAACCTGCTTCGCAACCTATACGGGCGGGGACTGCGCCGGATCGATCTGGCGATCTCCGATAAGGCAGCCGGGTTGATCGAGGCCTTACCGGAGTTTTATCCGCAAGCCAAATGGCAACGATGTGTCTTCCACTTCCATAAAAACATCCTACACAAAGTGCCCAAACAAAAGCGCGAGGAGGTGATCCCTATGCTCAAGGCAATCCATGCCCAGGAAGATGCCCAAAGTGCCCGCGAAAAAGCAATCTCCGTGGCCGCCAAGCTCGAAGACTTGAAGCTCGGTCCTGCAGCCAGCATCCTGCTTCAGGGAATCGACGAATCGCTCACCTACTACCGTTTCCCCAGAGAGCACCACCGCAGCATCCGCACCAACAATATGCTCGAAAGGATCATGAAGGAGATACGTCGCAGAACCCGAGTGGTCGGAAGCTTCCCGGA
>NZ_JACHVA010000138.1 GCF_014230055.1 Puniceicoccus vermicola
CCGCGGTATCTCGGTGAGTATGACCGAAGTGAATCATTGCTACGAAAACTCACAGGCCGAACGGCTCAACGGCATACTTAAGCAGGAATACGGACTCGGGAGAAAACTCCCGTCAAAAGCGATGGCAGCAAAGATGGTAGAGCACGCTATCGAGTGCTTCAATACGATCCGTCCACACCGTGCTCTGGAAATGAACTACCCGGAGCGAGTCCATCGCCGCCCCGCCCCCATGGGGGCGAATGTCTCCCTTAATTAATCCTCTTACAACGCAAACAATAACCAAAACTATACTGACAACTTTAAATCAGGATTGGACACGATTTCACGACTCATTCGACGTTCGAGGTTTAACGTTCCGCACAATTCTGGCGCGCTCGCAACGGCCGTCGAAATCGCTGTCGCGCTTCCGCTACGGGGAAGCGGATCAGCTCTTGGGCATGGGGATCTTGATTCCGCGGCGGAGGAAGGTGGGCTTGTCGAGGTCTACTCCGTTGTAGGCTTCGACATCCATTCGGCCGAAGAGGCCGCGTTCGTTGTGCTCGAGCAAGGTATCGAATTCGGTCTGAACCCGTTCTTTTCCGCGACGCGGGCGTTTTTGGTCCAGTTTGGATTGGTGGACGGTGACTCTCTCGGGGAGGCGCGGGCGGGAAGCGGCGGAGAGGTCGGTGCGGGCGAAGACGGTGACTTCGATTTGATCGCCGAGGGACGGATCCTCCCAAAAACCAACGATAGCGCTCTCACGAGAGTCGAAAAGTTGGGTCACGGCTTGGGTGAGTTCAGAGAATCCGGAAACGGAAAGGCCTCCACCCGAGCCAACACTGACGATGAGGCGGTCCGCTTTGACGCGCTCCATACCCGCCGAGCGGAAGGGGCAGTTGTAGATGGCTTTGGCGACGGCTTCGACGCCTTCTTCGACTCGGACCCGGCAGGTCGAAAAATGCATACGACTCTCGTCCCCTTTGAGAGCATTGCGAAAGGTAGCCAGATCAGCGGACATGATCCCGGGTCGAAAGATCGGCCCGATCAGGGCGGAAACGGCCCGGAACATCCATTCATCGGACGAGTCGAAGAGCTGGTCGGCGCGATCGGATTCCTCCGCCTCCTGAAAAAGGAGATCATTGGGCAGCTCGACCACGCAGTCCGCACCTTGGCGAACTTCGGAAAGAGCCTTGCGAGCGATGGTGGCCGGTCGTTTCCCCTCAAACTCGAAGGGGGTCGAGACGAGGGCTACAGTCGGGGTCCCGGATTCTCCGGCGAGAGCGGTGATCCCCGGGAGGGCACCCGAGGCAAAACCGCGCCCAAGGCAGCCGACGACGATGACTAGATCGTAGCCCGACAGGGCTTGGGAAATCTGTGCGCGATCGCTTTCCGCAGCAAGGCGGCCCATTTCATCATCCCCCCCGCAACCGAGGCCACGGAGCAGCGAGCGCCCCAAGCGCATGGAAGAAATCTCCGGGTAGCGGTCGAGCTCGCGGGCATCGGTGTCGAATCCCATGAGGTCGATATCGCCGACCATTTCGGTACGGAAACGCTCGAGAACCCGCATCGCTCCCCCACCGGCTCCGACGAGACAGACGGTCGATTTCTTTGCGCTGTTGGATTCTTCACTCATGGTCATCCTTTAAAGAGCCGTGAAAATTTCCGGACAACGCCCTCCGGCTTCCGCTTCGGGGCCTGCACGCGCTTGTCGGTCTGGCCTTCCAAGGCGTAGTGGAGGACGCCGAGAACGGTGCTATACTCGGCCCCGCGCAATTCGTCCGCCACCCACTCCGGGTTCTGAGCAAATCGGGCCGAGAAACCAAAGACGCGCTCGGCGAGATCGGCACAGCGAGGCAACCGCGCGCCACCTCCGGTCAAAAGGGCACGTACGGCACCGTTCTTCAAATCATTTTGACCACACTCGTCCCGGATCAGCTCGAAGAGTTCCTCGAGGCGCACTTCGAGGATGCGGTTGATGGAGGAGGCGTAGAGCGATTTGTCGCCTATCTTGAGATCGCCGTAAAGATGGTGGGTGCGGCCCTGATCCTCGGGGAGAACCGTCGCCGCCCCATGACGAATCTTGAGATCCTCCGCTCCTTCGCGGACAATCCGCAGACCGACGGAAAGGTCGTTGGTGAGGTGCTCTCCGCCCACTGGAATTGAGCCGGTGCGGACGATGCAACCGCGGCGGTAAAAGGCGTAGTCGGTCGTGCCGCGGCCGACGTCAATGACGAGGCAACCCGACTTTTTCTCCTCTTCGGAGGCCACCATGCAGGCGGAGGCCACGCTGGCGACAATGACGTCCTCGACCTTGATGTTCTGGCTGTTGACGACGTGAATATGCTCGGCCACCGCTTGGGAATTGCCGTGCAACAACCAGTAGGTGACTCCGAGCTCCTCGCCTTCCATGCCAACGGGATTTTCGACAAAGCGTCCGTCGAGCAGGTAATGGTTGCGGATGAAATGGATGTAGAGCCGATCCGAGGCGATCTCCTTGCCCTTGGCTTCCGCGTTCACGCGCTCCACGTCGGCGGGGGTGACCCGGTTATCCTGACCACGAACGCGGGTTCGCGCCGGATGGGAAATGCCGTCGAGATGCGATCCGGAGACGGCGAGGTAGGCGCTTTCAATGTTGGCCCCGGCGCTGGTTTCGGCGAGATCGAGGGCCTCGCCGACTTGGTCGCTCGCATCCCGGAAGTTGACGACCCGCCCCTTGGAGACTCCGGCCGATTCCACTCGGCTGCGCCCGATGATGTTCAGACTCTGGTCCTCAAAGACTTCGCCGACCAGGACCTTTACGTCCTGGCTGCCAATTTCAATCGCTGCGACAACCTTACCCGACATCTACTTCTTCCTCTTCTCTCAAACGACCGCCTAATTGTCGACTTTTCATCTGCGGGATTGCTCACCTGCAACCACTGGCACCGTTTCATCATAACGGAGGTCGACCCGTTCCAGTGTTTCCATTCCCCGCTCGCGGGTCAGGTCGACAATGTCTTTCAAATTCATCAGCTCGGCGCCGAAGTCTTCGACCCCAAAAATGATTTCTTTCACGTTGGTCGCCCGAACCCGGATGGCCGAAAACGAAGCAGCGGGATCCGGATCAAAAAGGGACAGATCCACGATCCGCCAAGTGCGATAGACTCCCGGGTAGGCACTCTTGGCCGTATCGATCAAATCGGCGACCGTGCGGAACCCGGGAATGGGGGCGAAGCCCGCCGGAACTTCCACGAGCTGAACACCGGTGAGGAAAGGCATCCTCCTTGTCTCCGAGGGGTCGCGGCCCAATCCGGGGAAGACGGTCCCATCCCGGGCGACAAAATAGGTCGCCGGGCCACCATCGGGTCCACGGACGCGCAGACGCAGAACGGGCTTTCTTTCCTCGATCTCAATGTAGAGAGTGGAGGGAAATTTTTTCCGGATGATGCAGCTTTTGACCTGTGGATGACCATCGATCTGGCTCTTGAGGTCGAAGATATCGAGGACATTCAGATCGGGATCCTCGGGGAGCTCCAAGCGGGCGATCAACCAATCCCGGCCCAGGGAACCGTCGGTCTCGAAAATCAACTCTTCGACGGGGGCTTCTCCGCCGGCCTGAAAGACACTCTCCGGCTCAAACAGCAGGAGGAAGGAGACGAAGATCAATCCGACCGAGAAAGCGATCGCACCGACCCAGACGAGGATGTCTTTTCCGCGACGACGACGGCGGGTTCCGGCCGAACGCGGCACCTTTTGCTGAATACTCTTCCAAGACCGCACCTGTGTGGGTCCCTGACTACGCCGTCGTGAACTCATCTTCTCCGTCTTTGAAACCGGTTAACGGCGGGACTCACCAGCTCCACCGCCAAATCCTCAAAGGACAAACCACGACAGGCCGCGCTTTTGGGGAGAAGACTCTCGGCTGTCAGCCCCGGAATGGTGTTGATCTCGAGGAATCGAGGCCCGTCGTCGCTCAGCCGGAAATCGACCCGGGCAAAATCCCGGCAACCGCAAACGGCGAAGACCGTCTCGGCCCAGTGGCGGATCATGCTCTCCTCGTCCGGCTCCAAGACCGCGGGGGACCGGTATTCCGTCTTCCCGGCCGTATACTTGTGCTCATAATCGTAGACGCCCCCCTGAGGGACGATCTCCACCACCCCCATGCTCAAGCCGTTGAGGATGCCAATCGAAACCTCACGACCCTCGATGAACGACTCCAGCAACCAGTGGCGGTTCGGCAAAGTATCGAGACGCCGCTGCAACTCCCCTGCCCCCTCGACAATGGAGAGAAAAGTGCTGCTGCCGCCGTCGACCGGTTTGACAACGATCCGGCGACCAAGCTTTTCGCAGATCGCCCGACAATCGATCACCTCTCCCGGCGAGAGGACCATCGAATCCGCTCCCCGGACCCCAGCGGCATCGGCCCGCTTTTTGGCCTGCGCCTTGTTCATGCAAAGAGCGCTCGAAATGGAATCGGATCCAGAATACTCAAAGCCTCCCTTTTCGAGGAGAGACTGGAGGCCGCCATCCTCCCCAAATTCACCGTGCAGGGCCGGAAAGATCAGGCTCTCCCGGGGATCCAATCCCTTGGGCAGCGAAGCCTCGCGCAACTCAATGCCGCGGACCTTAAAATCACACGACAAAGCTTCCAGAACCGCCTTTCCGGTGACGATCGAAACATCACGCTCCGCACCCACGCCCCCGTAGAGGACGGCAATCTCGCCAGCAAAATCCTTCATCGCGCACGCTCCGTTTCCCGGGACGCCTCTTCGGAGAAAATCGACCGGAAGCCCTCACGGCCCAAAAACTTGACCTCGGGCTCTAGAGTTACCCCAAACCGCTCGCGCACCTCGTCGCGGGCCCGTTTCATGACCGCCACGACCTCGGCCGCCTTCGCGCCCGATTCGGGTTGAATAAAGTTCGCGTGCTTCTCCGAGATCCGCACCTTCCCGATGCCCTGGCCCTTGAGCCCCGCTGCATCGATGAGCCGGCCCGCCGAATCGCCCTCGGGATTGCGAAAGAGACATCCCGCGCTCGGGCCGCCGGGCTGGCTCGCCCGCCTACGGGAGGCAAACTCCCGCATTTTCTCCCGGATATTCTCCGGTCGGTCTGTTCCGCAAATATGAAACACGGCGCGGATTATGCAAAGGCCTTCCAACTGAGGGCAAGAACGATAGCCAAAGGATAGCGTCTCTCGCGAAAATGAAACTAAACGTCCTGCGGCATCCACGGCGTCGACCTGCTGGACGAGATCGCCCATCCAGCCTCCCATGGAGCCCGCATTCATCCGGAGCCCTCCGCCAATGGTGCCCGGGATCCCCTCCATAAAAGAAAAACCCTCAAGCCCCTGCCCTGCGGCCCAGCGGGCCATGCCCGGCATAGTCGTTCCGGCCCCCACCGAGACCGACGTGCCGTCGGCGGAGACCTGCTTGCCCTCCCAAGGATTCCCCCCGAGATGCACTACAAGCCCCTCAAATCCCTCGTCCGAGACGAGGAGATTCGATCCGTTGCCGACAAACTCGACCGGAACCTCCAGCAAATGAGCGGTGCGGAGGAGCCAGCGCAGTTCAGCAATCGATCCGGGGGCGACCCACAGCGCCGCCTCTCCGCCGATCCGCATCGTCGTATGCGGGCCCAGTTTCTCCTGCTCCCGCACGGTTCCCAAATCGATGGCTCGGCGGGCAAGATCGGCCAGGGCTGCGACGCGGGTTGGGCTCTTTTCAACAGCGGCAAGAATCGGAGCCCACTCGTTGGCATCCCCGGCGCCGATGAAGGCAAATGTTCCCGAATGCGGCGGAAAATCACCGAGCCTCTCGACCCGTTTCACCCGAACTCCTCGCGCCTCGAGTCCCTCGCGGATGGATTTCAGCGGATTATTTCCCGGTCCCGGGTTTTCCCCCGCCCCGTAGATCGAGTGCAGAACCACTTCATCGAGACCCGACAGCGCTTCGACAAATTCGCCGACAAATCGGGTCGTCCGGCTGAAGCGGTGGGGTTGGAAAAAGACACGCAGGGGCTGAGGAAGATTTTGGCTCTCGAGCCAAGACAGGAAGGCCGAAACTTCGCGTGGATGATGGGCGTAGTCCTCGACCACGGCAAAATCAGTCGCGCGCGCATGAAAGGTCTGTCGCCGCCAGACGCCGGGGAATCCCTCCAAAGCGCTCGAGGACGGGGCTGATCCGGTCGCAGTGGCAAAGGCCAGGTCGGCCGCGTTTGCATTGCGCGCAAGGAAATCGGCAGCGGTATCGTCAAAGCTCACGCGAGCCCGATCGGGCAACCAAGTCGGCTCGAGGGCACCCGCGGGAGTTTGCGGATGGATCACGGTACCGGTCGTCCGCTCGGCGAGGCGACTCCATGCCCCTTGCATGGCGGAGGGATCGCGGTACCGGTCGGCATGGTCCCAGTCGAAATTGAGAAAAACGGAAATCTCCGGGGAGAAGCCTTCGATGGTGCCATCACTCTCATCGACCTCTGCGATCAACCACTCGCTGCCGCGATTTCGCGCTGGCGTCAGGCCACGCTCGGGGAGACCCCCAATGACAAAATCAGCGTCCCATTTCTCGCGCACGGCCAAGTGAGCCAGCAAAGCGGTTGTCGTGGTTTTACCATGACTTCCAGCAACGGCGATAAATCGGCGGGTCTCAGCCAACTTGGCCAGCAGCTCCCCTCGCCGGAGGATGATCGGAGGATTTTCGCCCGCGCCCACGGTCTGCAAGACCGGATGCTCCGGGCGGATGGCACTGGAAATGACGAGAACCGTGCAATCTGACGAGGTGGGGAGCGAGTCCCACAACCGCACTCCGGCACTGCGCAACAAGGTCTCGGCTCGAGGCGTGAGGCCATCATCGAGCCCTTCGACTTCTGCACCACCCTCTCGCACAAAAAGAGCGAGGGGCAGCATTCCCATGCCGCCCACACCTAGAAAGAAAAACTTCTGGTCGGTCAGGTTCACAAAGCCTCTCCTTCCGGGGCGGGCTTCTTCTGCCAAAAGCGCCACCAACTCTGATTCGGCCCATCTGCCGCAACTTGTTCCAGATCGGCTACGAGGTCTTCCTTGCGGTTCGCATCCTCGATCATGATCAGATTCTCGCGCATGCGGTCGAGGAAGTCGGGGTTGCGGTAAATCGAAACCACTTCGTCAAAGAGATTCTCCAAATAGGCCTGATCCAGCACGATACAGCCCCCCTGGGCCTCGAAGTAGCGGGCATTCTCCATCTGGTGATTGTCCGAAGCGTAGGGAAACGGGATGAGGACCGACGGGATGACGCATCGCGCCATCTCTGCAATCGATCCGGCCCCAGCGCGGGAAATCGCCAGATCCGCCGCCGAGAGGACCAGATGCATCGAATCGCAAAATCCAACCGACTCGTAGCGGCGGGTTTGCCCCCGGCTATCGATCTCCTCCAGCACGCCTTCCGCACCCTTCCCCAATCCGCGGACACAGTAAATGTCCATCCCCTCGGAAAGGACTTCCTTGCAGTGAGAATCGACCCACCCGTTCAAGGCCGAGGCTCCCTGGCTGCCGCCAAAAACCACGAGAAGGAATCCATCCCGGGGCAAGCCGAGCTTTTCCCGGGCCCATCGCCGCGGAGTGCGTCGGAACTCTTTGCGAACCGGATAGCCGTAGTAGCGAACCGTGCCCACGGAGACGCGGGAGAGGCGGACCCCTGTCGGCAAGTAAATCCGGGTGGCAAAGCGTTTGAGCAGTCGGACAGCTCTCCCCGCCTTACGATTGGCTTCGTGCAGAGCGATCGGAATTCCGCCCAGGGAGGCAAAAAGAACAATGCCGAGGGAGAGGAAGCCCCCAAAGGCCAGGACGACGTCGGGCTTCTCGCGCCGAATGATCCCGGAGCCCGCCAAGAGTCCCCGAAAGAACCCGAGAAAGAAGCGGGCGATTTCCGCCGGACTTTTTCCAAAGGCAACCCCCGGCACCTTGACGAAATCGAGATGCTGATAACGCTGCACGAGCCGCGAATCGACCTGCTTATTGCTGATGACGAGGGCACATTGGTGCCCACGGGAGAGAAGCTCTTCCGCAACAGCGATCCCGGGAGAGAGGTGCCCTCCGGTTCCACCACAGACGATGAGGAATTTCTTGCCCATTATTCGATTTCGACGGGTCGCTGAATGACAGGTGCTTCCCAATCGCGAAAGGCACTGAGAATAATCCCGGTGAGGAAGCAGACGACCACTAAATTCGATCCTCCGTAACTTAAAAATGGTAGCGACATCCCCTTGGTCGGGAGAAGTCCGGTGACCACTCCCATATTGATCATGGCCTGTCCGACGATGAATAACAACGCCCCGAAGACGACGTTAAACTCAAAGAGGTCCGGGGCTTTCCGAAGCTGGGACAAGGCCAGGATGGTGAATCCAGTGAAGAGGAGAACGACGCCTCCGGTGGCGAAGAAACCGAGTTCTTCGCCAACCACTGCAAAAATGAAATCCGTATGAGCCTCCGGCAAAAAGCTGAGGTGCTGCCGCCCTCTTCCGGGGCCGGCCCCTTCCAGTCCTCCGACGCTGAAGCCGAGAATCCCCTGCCACAATTGGTAGCCACCCTCGCTGCGATTCCCCTCCATATCGAGAAACGAGGTCACCCGGTCCATACGCTCCGGACTGTGAAGGATAAGGACGGTGATCGCGACCGCGAGGAAGAGGACTGCGAGAAAAAGAGCGCGAAACGGTGTTCCGGAGGCAAGGAGGATCGCGCCGGCCACGGCGAGATACAAAACGGTGGTCCCCAGATCGGGCTCAAGGATCAGCAACAGCCCGAAGGGAGCGACCAGAAGAGCCGGAATAATAAAACCGCGAATGAACTCATTCATGCGCCGACCGTTGCGATGAACATACCACGCAAAGAGACAGAGGAAGCCGATCTTCCCAAACTCGGAGGCCTGGAATCGCATCGGGCCGAGATTGATCCAGCGTCGCGCCCCATTCACCTCGACTCCGATTCCCGGGAGAAGAACCAATACCAGCGCTACGAGCGCGAGCAAGGCTGCGGGCCAGAGAATGTATCGCATGCGACGGACTCCAAAGAGAAAGGCCACCAAACCTCCGACGAGTGCGATTGAAAACCAAACCAGCTGACGGGCGAAGTAACTACCGAGGAGCGAGTCCGACGATCCCCCCGCGCTGAGGAGTACCGTCAAGCCGATCGAGGTCAGCGCCAGTACGCAAAGCAATAGAAGCCAGCCCCGGATGGGAAAGCTTCGCAGGCTACTCCATCCTCTGGCCTCTCCTTTATTGCGATCATTCACCGGAATTAAAGGAGTGGACGGCCCTTGAACCGGCCCGGATCAACCGCCCGTAGAATCGCGGCGTTCGACCGGAACTTCTTCCACTCCACCAAAGTCCTCAAAGATTTCTGCGCCGAAGCCTTCATCTTCTCCGAGTGCCTCGGATTCGACAGGGCTCGGTCCGCTTTCCGGAATGATTTCCGGTGCGGTCGGTCCGACTTCCTCAGCCGTAATCGTCTCCTCCTCCGTAACGTTGAAGGAGTCCATGGCGCTCGGGGCGCGGGCCGGAAGGAACGGCGTGGTGTTTGAAGATGACGGCGAGGAAAGCTTGGAGGTCGCCGAAGCCGGGCGGACCTTCAGATCCGTCCCCGCACGAAGACGGCGGGGATCCGAGATGTTATTCACGGCCAGCAACTCGGAAACACTCATCCCGTAACGATTGGCGATGCCGGAAAGAGTTTCTCCGGACTTCACTTCATGAACGGCGGTAAACTCCGAAGGATTGACCGAAACGGTAGTCTGCTCTTCTTCGACAACCACGATCTCACCAGGAACGATCAGCTTCTGGCCGATGCGGATCCGGTCGCTGGACATGTTGTTCAAATTCTTAATGCGGGAAACCGAAGTTCCGGCACGCACGGCGATCTCCGAAAGAGTGTCGCCTCGGCGCACTTCATAAATGGTCGTGCCCGGCACCGTTTCTTCTTCGATCACGGTGGTGGTTTCCGAAATTTCGCCATAACCGGAGGGAACGAGGATCTCCTGCCCCACTTTCAACTGGCTATTGCGGTCCATCCCGTTTGCTTCGAGAAGCGCCGGAAAGGAAACATTGTACTCCTTCGACAATCCCCAGAGGGTATCGCCGCTCTGAACGGTGTAAGGAACGTAGCCGGCCGTCGGTCCGGAATCCATAGGCGAGGCTCCACTGTTGAACCCTCCCCCAAGGCCGGGATTGAACAACGGCTCCGAAGGCTCAGGACCGAAAAGAGGTTCCATCGGCTCAGGGTCCGTACCCATGTTCCCCATGCCACCCGCGGTGCTGGTGGGACGCGTGGGAGTCGAACGAACGCGGGTCGCGCGGCCGTCTTCACCGGATCCGGAAAACCCGTTATTAAACGAAGGATCAATATCCTTCGAATCAACGGGGAGACCTTGTTCCTGGGCCAAGACCGCTTTCGGGACGGTGACGTTTTGTTTCTCGCGTCGATACTCCTCCCATTGACGATCAATGGACTGGCACCCCTGCTGGAGAAGAAAGGCTCCGATGAGG
Source organism: Puniceicoccus vermicola (assembly GCF_014230055.1). Taxonomy (NCBI): domain Bacteria; kingdom Pseudomonadati; phylum Verrucomicrobiota; class Opitutia; order Puniceicoccales; family Puniceicoccaceae; genus Puniceicoccus; species Puniceicoccus vermicola. The sequence goes on from NZ_JACHVA010000138.1 coordinate 10,468, forward strand.
AGAATGTGACCGACGACAACTAGGCTAAATACTTTGAAAAACTTCATGAGCGAGGAATAAGAAGATTCACTGCGAGAGCACCCCTCTAGCAAACGTTAAATTCAATTTTAGATAGATTCTACGCGGTTTAAAAGCCCCAAAACCCACTTCCGGAAAGCTTCTCCCCTTTCGGAATAACCCGAAAACTGGTCGAAACTGGCAAATCCGGGGCTGAAGAGAAGATTTGCCGTGGAAGAAGAATGAGAAAATGCGGAGCTGGCGGCCTCTTCGAGGCAGCTGTGAACCCGCACCGGAATCCCGGTTTTTTCCAGGAAGACAGCCAGTTCTGGACCGGTCCGCCCAAAGAGATCGGCCGAATCGATCTTTTTCGCGATCTCAGCCGCAAAGGCTCCCAAATCGCCGCCCTTGGGGGCACCTCCGCCAATCCAGCAGATGGGAGTCTCGATCGAGTCGCAGGCCGCCAAGGCCGCATGGAAGTTGGTCGCCTTCGAGTCGTTGAAGAAAGAACGCCCTTCATGCTGACCGATGGGCTCCAAGCGATGCGGCAATCCCTTAAATTTCAGAGCCACCTCCCTCAGCGAACGCGAATCTCTTCCGGAGGCGATCCACCAGGCGTGGGCCAAATCATAGAGCCGGGAAAATGGCGCGCGGGAGAAGATTCCAGAGGCGGGCCGATCCGCTGCGACTTCCGCGACGGAGAATAAATTCCCGGGGATGGAGAGGCCAAAGGATCGCGCCGCAATCTCGACATCCGGACCTGCGTAGACCGGCATCCCGCTTTCGACCAGTTTCCACTTCGCACGGAAATAATCCTCCAACGACGGATGCCAATCGAGATGATCCTCGTCAAAATTGGTCCAAATCGCGGCTTCCGCGACCGGATCCGCCCAGTCGAAGAGTTGGAAGGAACTCATTTCGCAGACCGCCCACTCCACCGTCGATTCCTCGGCGGCCAAGGCCGAGAGGGGCTTGCCAATATTTCCACAAACCGCCGCCGTCTCTCCCGCGGCATTGAGGGCCTGCTCCAGCAGAGAGGTAAGAGTGGTTTTCCCGTTTGTGCCGGTCACGCAAAGAAGCGAACCCTCCCAAGCCGAGGCTCCGAGTTCCAATTCGCCCAACAACGGAATACCCGCCTGCGCGGCAACTGCGCGCCAGGGATGGTTTTGGGCAAACCCTGGGCTGATCACGCAAAAGGGACACTCGCCCCGCTTCGGGGAAAAAGTCCGCGAAGCCTCCGGCGCCCGTTCGTCGAAAAGCTGCGGCTCGAGCCCGCGGCGTTCGAGCAAGGTGGCCACGGCGCGACCACTCATCCCCGCTCCGAGAACCGGAATGCGTTGCCCTTTCAAATCCTCCGGTGAGATCCGGTGTCGTTTCTTGCCTGAACACCCACAAGCCATCAGCGTATACGGAGGGAAGCCAATCCGGCGATTGCACAGAGCAGGGAGATGATCCAAAACCGAATCACGACCTTGTTCTCATGCCATCCCCGCAGTTCGAAATGGTGATGGATGGGTGCCATCAGGAAAATTCGCTTCCGCCGGGTTTTATAGGAGCCGACTTGGAGAATCACTGAAACCGCTTCGAGCACGAAAATTCCCCCGACGATCACGAGCGTGAATGGCTGGTGGATCAAAAATGCGACGATGCCGACCAGTCCCCCGAGTGCGAGTGAGCCAGTATCGCCCATAAAAACTTCGGCCGGGTGCGCATTATACCAAAGGAATCCGAGGCTGGCCCCGAGAAGTGCAGCGCAGAGAACCGCGAGCTCCCCTGTTCCCGGCAAAAAGCTGATCAACAGATAGTCCGAAATGATCGCATTGCCGGAGAAGTAAGCCATGAGTCCGAAAGCCATGGCTGAGGTCACCGTGCAGCCGATCGCGAGGCCATCGATGCCGTCCGTGAGGTTGATGGCGTTGCTCGATCCGGAGAGGATGAGAAAGAGAAAAGGAAAGAGGACCCAGATCGGCATCGAAGACAGAACGACGTCCTTATAAAATGGAACCCACAGTTCGCGAACATTCTCGGAAGTTGCCGGGTGCAGGAGCAACACCGTCAGAGCGACCGCGGCGATAGCGGCCTGAGCGAGAAGCTTCAAGCGACCGTTCAGGCCGTCGCTATTCTTTCGGCTGACTTTGCGGTAGTCGTCGATAAATCCGATTGCCGTCAACCCGGCATACACAAACCAGGAGACGAGAATGTAGACGTTGGGCACGGCAAAGAGAAAGATCGAGATCGTGATCGAGCTGAAAATGATAAGCCCGCCCATGGTCGGCGTTTCCTTCTTCCCTTCGTGAAGAACGGCCAGCTGCCCGACCACTTCCTCGCTACGTCCTGCTTCCCGCATCCGGAGATTCTGCAAATACCGGATAATCTTCGGCCCCAGAACGAGCGCCAAAATAAAAGAAAACAACCCGGCCATCACCGCGCGCACGGTGATGAAGCCAAAGAGGCGCAAGGGCCCCCAGTAGGATTCAAACTGTTCGAGAAAAGTGAGCATTAACTATGATCTAAGGTTACCCGTTAGAGAATCGAGAATCTTTTCCAATCGGTATTTCCGGGAGCCTTTGAGAAAGATGACACCGTCGAGGTCCAGAACCGTGGAAACGATCGCGTCCACATCTTCGGCGATCGTCGGGCGGTCGCCCTCCCCCATTTTCGCCTGGAGTGTCGAAGCCATTTCCGAGGACATTCCTCCGACCAGAAAAACCTGGTCGCCCGGGACAACCGGCAAACCGGCTGCCAGCTTGCGATGCCAAGCCGCACTTGAACGACCGAGCTCCTCCATGCCCCCAATCACCCAAATGCGACCGGGTTCCGGAAAGCAACGGTGAAAATAGTTCGCGGCATCGGCAAAGGAGGAAGGATTGGCGTTGTAGCAATCGGCGTAAATCGTTCGCTCCCCGATCTCCACGATTTCCCCGCGCTGAGCAGTCGGATGCCACTCGGCCAGACGTTGCAAAATCAAATCGTCGGCAATCCCTTCTTCCCGCGCGACCATGATCGCCAGACAGGCATTTTCGATCATTCCGGCGGTGCCATCGGGAGCGGGAAAGACGAGATCCGAACCATTGCGCAAATGTACTTCGCACCCCTCGAGGCCGACCAAGCGGCTCAGGGCGTAGGTCCACAAATCCCCTTTGGGCGGGCGACATTCCGATTTCGACTGTGGGAGGATCCAATGCGTCTCGGCAAATGAAGCTTCGGTAAAGGCTTGGTGGGCTGCACACGAGGGCCCGAGAAAAACTCTCTCACTCGCCCGGGACGGCAGCACCGACTTCTCGCGGGCGACGCCTTCGACGGAACCGAGTTTTTCCAAATGAGCCGGCCCTACCATCGTCACCACCGCCACTTCCGGAGACAACATCTCAGCCAGCTTGGCCATTTCGCCCCCTTCATTGATACCGGCCTCGAGAACCGCCCGCCGATGATGGGGACGCAACTGCAGCTCGCAGAGAGGGATCCCGATAAAATTGTTCAGGTTGCCAGGGGTGACATAGGTCTCCTCCCGACCCAGAAGAAGACCGAGCATTTCCTTCGTGGAGGTTTTACCACAGCTTCCGGTGACGCCGATTACCCGACCTCCCCATCGTTGACGCCATGCCGCCCCGAGGGTCTGAAGAGCTTGGAGCGGATCGCTGACAATGATTTGCGGAAGGGAAAGTTGCGGATCGGGATCGCTCACGAGCGCTGCCGCTGCCCCACTCTCTTGAGCACGGCCGAGGAATTCATGGCCATCCCGCTTCTCGGTTCGCAAGGCGACGAAGATCTCCCCGGCTTGCAGAGAGCGCGAGTCGATCGAGAAGCCGCTCGCCCCGGCAAAATTTTCCTCGTGAACCCAGGAAGGACGCAGGACTTCGTTCAGAAAAGACAGGTCGAAGACTCGCGCCTCTCCGCCTTCCGCTACGATTTCCCCTTCCCTCATCGTTGAGTCTTCAAGCTCCTGGTTTGAGTTCTTTCACTTTAATCAGTTCACGGGCGACCTGACGGTCGTCGAAAGGAACAATCGTGTCCCCAAACTCCATGAATGCTTCGTGACCTTTTCCGGCGATCAACACGGTGTCGTCCGGACCGACTGCATCGAGAGCGAGGCTAATCGCGCGGCGGCGGTCTTCCACAAACTCGACCTGATCCGGCTTAGAGACGCCTTTTTGCATGTCGTCGAAAATTTGATCCAGCGACTCGGAGCGCGGATTATCGGCAGTCACCCAGCAGAAATCGGCAAAGGTCTGCCCGACGTGCATCATCAACGGACGCTTGCCGCGATCACGATCCCCACCGCATCCGAAAACCAGATGAACCTTCCCCGGAGTGATCTCGCGGAGAACTTCAAGAGTCGAACGGAGGGCATCATCGGTGTGAGCGTAATCGACGAAAACCTCGTAAGGTTGTCCGGTCTCCACCCGCTCCAGACGACCCGGCACTCCTTCAAATTTCTTCAGGACCGCTGCCACCTTCTTGAGGTCGCAACCCGACTCCGCCGCGACGGCAAGAGCCGCGAGGATGTTCGACAAGTTGAATCGGCCAGCCAGGTTGGCTTCCAAGGCGATTTCTTCCTTCGGCGTAACGAGACGAAAGCTCACTCCGGTACGGCTGAACTTTACATCCTCGGCCCGATAGCTCGCTTCGGGATGAGTCCCAAAGGTGATGCATCCTGGGCCTTCGGCGAGTTCGCCGGCGAGGCGGCGCCCGTAGTGGTCATCCAGATTGATGATTGAAAGCTTGGGAGTGGTTCCAATACCGCCGTCAAAAAGGCGGCGCTTCACTTGGTAATATTCCTCCATGCTCGCATGGTAGTCGAGGTGGTCCTGTGTCAGGTTGAGGAATACAGCCAGATCGAAGCTCATGCCTTGAACCCGGCACTGGTCGATGCCGTGTGAGCTCACTTCCATGACCGCCGATTTGCAGTCCGCATTGATCATCTGGCGGAAGAGCGAAAAGGTATCTACAGATTCTGGAGTCGTCTTGTAGGAAGGAACGGTGCGGCCGCCGAGATCGTAGTGAATCGTACCAATCAGCCCTGTCTTTCCATCCTCGGCAGCGAGCAGTTCGCGGGCCAGCCAAGAGACGGTTGTTTTTCCGTTGGTCCCCGAGATACCGACCGTGCGCAAACGGCGATCCGGCCATTGATAGAAATTTCCGGCGATGGCCGCCAAAGCCCGTGGCACCGATTTCACCTGGAGAAAGACCACCCCGGAGTGCATCCCGGGGGCATCCTCAGAAACGATTCCGGCAGCTCCGCGGTCGATGGCTTCTTCGACGAAGAGGCGACCATCTGTGCGGAGACCCTTCCGCGCAAAAAAGAGACTACCGGGAATCACGCGACGACTGTCCGTGATAATCGAGCGGACTTCCTGGTCGAGGGGACCCTTGTGCACCAGCACGTCGACTCCGGCAAGGATGTCCTTGATCCGCTGACCAGCGGGCTGACTCGGAGGGGTGCCCCCTCCTCCAAACGGGACGACGGTCGGTGACCAAAAGCGGTTCTCGATCAGGGTACTAATTTGAATTTCGGGTAGTCTCATTGGGTGTTCTCCGTGAGAGCCATCAAGGGGCCGCCAATGACTCCTGATGGAAGAATGTGTAGGTGGTGAGAAGCGGTTTCTGCGATGCGCCGGAAGACGGGAGCCGCAACGACTCCGCCATATCCAACGCCTTTGAGCTGAGGATCTTCAACCACGACGGTGATGACCACCTCGGGATGATCCGCAGGAAGGAATCCGCTGAAAGAAGCGACGTGATGGCGGCGCGAATACCGGCCATCGACAATCATTTGGGTAGTCCCGGTTTTTCCGGCGACTCGGAAGCCGTCGAGGAAGGCGCGACGCGCGGTTCCCTGTGGGCCGACAACTCCTTCGAGAAATCCTGCCATAGTCTCGGCAACTTCTTCCGAGACCACACGGTGCTCCTCGCCGGAATCAAAATTCAAGACGGTCTCTCCCTCGGCATCAAAGGCACGGCGAACGAGTCGCAATGGGCGACGCACCCCTCCGGCAGCAATCGTTGACATTGCCGAATGGACCTGGACCGGAGTCGCTGAAACCGCGTGTCCCATGGGAAGACGGGAGATGGTGAGCCCATCCCAATCCTTCACCGGGTGAAGGATGCCGCGAGACTCCGCCCCGAGGCGTAAACCAGTGCGTTCGCCAAAGCCGAAAGCGCGCGCATACTCATACATCCTCTGATCCCCCAGAGTCATCCCGAGGAGAGCGGCCCCGCGGTTACTGGACTTGATTACAATGTCTTTCACCGAAAGCTCTTCGTGGTCGTGGCTATCGGAGGGTAGACGAACGGTGCGTCCTTCGTATTCAACACGGGAAATGCCGCAGTCGTAAATCGTGTCCGGTTCGACCAGGTGATCATTCATGGCACCGGCCGAAGCAACGATCTTAAAGGTCGAGCCAGGCTCGTAGACGGTCGTCAGGGCTCGGTTCATCCAAGAAGACTTGGGCGACTCGCCGTGAAAATTCGGGTTGAAGGTCGGGCGGTTTGCCAAGGCCAGAATTTCTCCGGTGTCCGGATCCGAGACGATGATCGAGGCCGACTGGGGGCTATACTCGTCCATGATGAGATCTAGCTCCGACTCCACCTTGGTCTGCAAAACGAGATCCAGCGACAGCTCCACTCCCAGCCCGGGGCGCGGGGCGACCTCACGCCAACGAAATTGTGCCAACTCACGGCGGCGACCATCCTTTTCCGACTCACGCCATCCGTCCTGGCCTTGAAGGTAGAAGTCCATGGCTTGCTCGACGCCGTAGTATCCACTCCCGTCGTCGGCAACAAATCCGATCAAGTGAGCAGCCATCGAACCGGCTGGATAAATCCGCTGGTTCTTATAGTTTCCATAGACGCCGCGGATATCGAGGTCACGGATCTGGTCATACTCCTCGGGATACACCGCATCTTTGAGCTTCACCCAGCGCACAGAACGCACTTCCCCAGTCTGTGAGTTGCGCCGCTCTCTCTTTTCAAAGGCAGTGCGAATCTCTTCCTCGGGAATATCGAGGATCTTAGCCAATTCGGGGATCTTGGTAAAGTCTTCGCGCACCAATGACTGTGGATCGACCCCCAGCTCGATGACCGTCTGGGTCGAGGCCAGAAGATTGCCTGAGCGGTCGACGATCGGGCCACGCGGGGCCACCAAACGATCATAGCGATCGCGGCTTTCTTCCGCAAACTGTGCGTAGTGCTCACGGTCCAGAACCTGCAAATGCAGCAACCGCGCAAAGACACCGGCAAAGCCGAGAAAGATCGCGGTAAGAATCAGGCCATAGCGAAGAGCCCCTATGAATGGAGGTAGCACAGTCGAGTCGTCCTCATCAATCGTTGAAGGCCACTTCCATAGGCTCCCCGTAAGGAACCAAACGAACTACGCGGTTTCCATCCGCGTCAAAGGAACGCTCCACTTGAACGATCTGATGCCAGTCGGGACGCTTCAGGCCCGCTCCAGCGCGACGGATCAATTCATCCGGCCGATGCGCTTCCGCCAGACGGCTGCTCATGTAGCGGTTCTTGCGCTCGAGGTCCTGCAGGGTCTTCTCGTGTTCTTCGATCAGGCTAGCGGTCCGGCTGATCTGGCGCTGAATCCAGACCTGCGACAACCCCCCGAGCAACGAAACGGCAAGAAACACCCCGAGTAAAAGCAGGTTCAAGGGTGGGAGAAATGAGCGTGGAGAAGTTTTCATGATACAGCGATTTTGACGAGAACCCGGAGCCGGGATGAACGGCTGCGGGGATTGTTTTGAATTTCGGTCTCCGTCGGGCGGAGCGGGCGGGTAAAAGGAAGCTTGGCTTCAACCGTCCGCTCTTCCTGCGGACGGGAATCGTTCGCCCCCACGGGGCGGCCAGCCCGGGCGCGGAAGAAACGTTTAACGATGCGGTCCTCCAGCGAATGGAAGCTGATGACGGCCATGCGGCCCTCGGGGGCGAGCTTGAGGAAGCCAGCCGGCAGAGCGCTACGGACGGCGTCCAGTTCACCGTTCACGGCGATGCGGATCCCTTGGAAGCTTCGAGTCGCCGGGTGAAGTCGTCCCCGGGCGGCAGCCGCAGGCACGGCCGAGCGAATCAGGTCCGCTACGGTTGAGGTGCGGCTGAGCTTTCCGGTTCCGCGAGCGTCGAGAATCGCTCCGACGATGCGTCGCCAGAACTTTTCCTCCCCGAGGTCGCGAATCGCTTCCACGAGGGAATCTTCCGAAGCGGTTTCCAGAAACTCGGCAGCCGAGATCCCTTGAGTCGGATCCATCCGCATGTCGAGAGGAGCGTCGCCCCGAAAGGAGAACCCGCGGTCGACTTCGTCCAATTGGAACGAAGAAACCCCGAGGTCGAAGAGGATGCCGTCGAAGTCTGACTCCTCCAGGGAGCCGAGATCGCCGAAGTCCATCTTATGAAAGGAGAATCGCCCGGGGAATTCCTCCGCGAAACGCGCAGCCCGCTCCCCCGCAGCCGGATCACGGTCCAGTGCGGTCAGGTGGTTTGCCGGATTCGCCTCGAGAATGGCACGGGAGTGCCCTCCCCCGCCAAAGGTCGTGTCGAGGAAGCGGCCGCCACGGTCAGCGCCGAGTCCTTCGATGCATTCCTGCAAGAGGACGGGCTCGTGTCCGGAGGTTTTCATGTTCTGTTCCTGTGCCTCAGACATTGATCTGCTTCAGGATGCGGTTCATGAGGTCCGGATCGTTGAGATCCGTGCTTTCGTACTTCTCGGCGGAATGGATGCTGAAGTAGCTGAAGTTCCCGACGAGAACGGCTTTTTTTCCGATCCCCGCGTGGGAGATCAGCTTGTCGTTCAGATTGATGCGCCCCTGCTTGTCGCAGCCGAAGGAGTGCGCCATCGAACCGAGTTGGGTAATGAGCTTCTGACCTTCGGCATCGCCGAGGCTGATCTTGGAAACTTGCTCCTCGAAGCGGTCGATCATCTTCGGCGGGTAAACCGTAATGAAACCACCGGGATTCGGGAGGGCCAGATACACTTCGGCATCGTCTCCCTGAAACCGCCACTTGGACGGAATCGTGAGACGACCTTTCGCGTCAACGGAGTGCGAAAACTCCCCGACGTAAAAAGCTCTTTCTGCCGCGACCATTTATTTCCCTAGGAACCCATTAAAAACCGATTTGCCCCATTTCTCCCCACTTTGCCCCACCTGTCAACACATTTGCACCCCTCAGAACCCCCAAGTTATTCACAATTCAGGGTATCCAGATGCCCCTCAGACCGGCCTTAAGAAACTCTACTCGAGTATCTTACAGATAAATGAACAGGTCTGTCTGGTCGCGGTGGGGCGTTCCCCCACCCATTCCCCACCACCGACGCCCAACCGAGCGGCAGAATGGCGAACGAATCTTCCAACCGAGTCCCGCATGATGGCGTCATCTCTTTCCTTGCGCAGAGAATCCTCCCGACTTACGGTCGCCGCATGATTCATCCGACAGCGATCGTCGACGAACGAGCAGTCTTAGGAGAAGGGGTCGAGATCGGCCCTTTCTGCATTGTGGAAGGAGCAGTCGAAATCGGGGATCGGACCCACCTGGCCCCGAATGCCATTATTCGGAAGAACACCCGGATCGGAGCGGATTGTAAAATCGACTCCTTTTCAGTGATCGGTGGCGAGCCCAACTATCTCGGCTTCGACCCGGCCACGCCTTCCGGAGTCACTCTCGGCGACCGCTGCGTCATCCGTGAATCCGTGACCATCCACCGATCCATCCACGCCGATACCCATACGACGGTCGGCGACGAGGTCTTCATGATGGCCAATTCCCATCTCGGACACGACTGCATCATCGGAGATCGTGTGGTTATGGCCAACACGAGCGCGATGGCGGGCCATGTCACGGTCGGAAACGATACTTTTTTTGGCGGGGGCGCGATGGTCCACCAGTTCGCCCGGATTGGCGAAGGGGCGATGGTCGCCGGACTGTCCCGCATCACCCGGGATATTGGCCCCTTCATCCTCGTCGGGGAGCGGGACGAGATCAGCGGCCTCAATCTTATCGGCCTCCGCCGCCGAAAGGTCCCGACCGAGACAATCCGGGAGCTCAAGCATTTGTATCACGCCATCCTTCGGAGCAAAGGGAACCCCATCGAGAACGCGGCCCAACAAACCCGCCCTTCCAGTCCCGAGGCCCGGACCTTCCAGGAATTCTTTATTTCAAGCAAAAGAGGATATGCCAAAAACGTCGTCGCCTGAGATTGAAACGCAACCCAAGCCACAGGAGGCCGCCGACCGGCCCCTGCCAAAACCGATCGCCATTACCGGTGGAGACCCGGCAGGCATCGGACCCGAGATCGTCGAGGCCTGGTGGGAGAAGCAAACTTCGAATTTCACGGACTACGTCTTCGTCGGCCCTCCGGACTGGCTGACCCGACTCAACCACATCCGTCCGGTGCGCGGAGTGGAGATCGGACGAACTGGCACTACCCCCGGCCGCCCTACCCTCGAAACAGCCCGGACGGCCTACGGCTGCCTTGAGTCCGTCGCCAATGGCTGCCTCGTCGGCTCCTATAGTGGAGTCGTCACCGCACCTGTCAGCAAGTCCTGGCTCGCCAAAGCTGGCTTTCCCCATCCGGGACAAACCGAATTTTTCGCCGAACGCTGGGGTGGCGATCCGACCATGGCCTTCGCCGGAGGGCGGATGCGGGTCGCTCTCGTCACTTGGCACATTCCGATTCGGGAGGTCCCGCAGGCGATCAGCCGGGCCAACTTGGTCCGCACGATCCGCCATGCCGCGATCCTCGCCCGAGCCACCGCCGATCTCCAAGAACCGCGCATTGGAGTCTGTGGGCTCAATCCCCATGCGGGTGAAAATGGTGTCCTCGGTCTTGAAGAGAGAGATTTCATCGATCCGATTCTCGCAGAACTGCAGCCGGAATTTCCCGGTCTCTCCGAGTGCCTGCCAGCCGACACCCTCTTCCTCCGCCACTTGGAGGGCGAATTCGATGTGGTCGTCGCGCTCTATCACGATCAGGGGCTGGGGCCGTTAAAGACAGTCGACTTTGATTCGGCGGTCAACGTCACCCTCGGCCTCCCCTATGTCCGGACCAGCCCCGACCACGGGACGGCCTTCGCCCTCGCGGGCCATCGCGAGGCCTCCCCTCAAAGCTTTTGCAACTCCGTTCATCTCGCCCGGCTCCTCATCACCCACCGCGAGGATCAGGGGGACTCCGCCACCGCGACGCAAGAATGAGCCGCTGGAAGGCCATCTGCTCCTACGACGGGACTGATTTCACCGGTTGGCAGAGTCAGTCGACCCGGGATGCGGTTCAGGATTTTCTCGAGCACGCTCTCAGCCTGGTCCTCCGCAAGCCGATCCGGATCCACGGCGCCGGGCGGACCGATGCGGGAGTTCACGCGCGGGGCCAGTGCTTTCATTTCGACCACGACTGGAAACATCCGGGTGAGGCCCTCGTCCGAGCCATCAATACAAAACTTCCGGGAACGGTTCGACTCGTGACGGTGGAGCGCGTCTCCGATGACTTTCACGCTCGCTTCTCCGCCCGGGGGAAACGCTATGAATACCGTTTCAGCGAGAATCCCGCGACCCCATTCTCGATCCGCTACCGGTGGAACCTTCCAGGAAGCTTTGACCCGGGCAAGGTGGTCCCGGTTCTCCCCGTTCTGGCCGGATCCCACGATTTCACCGCCTTCGCCGGAAAGGTCATCGACGCGGAGAACCCGGTGAAGACGCTAAAGGTCCCCGAGTTGATTGATGAGGGCGGCGGAGATTGGATCCTCCGCGTCGAAGGCAACGGTTTCCTCTATCGCATGGTCCGCTCCCTGGCGGGTACTTTGGTACGGGTCGCCTCCGGAAAACTTGCCCCCGCGCGAATCGGGGCCCTCCTCGAAGAAAAGCAACGGACTCCCGAGGTCCATACCGCTCCCGCCTGCGGTCTCTTTCTCGACGAGGTATTCTATGAGGAGGATGACCTCTCCTAAGCTCCAGAAATCCGCCTTCTCCCACTGGGCCAAGTCTCTGCTGGACCTCTTCTATCCCCGCAATTGCCTCCTTTCCGGAGAACCCCTCGGCGACGGCGAGTTTCTCTACCTGACCGACTGGGTTTCCCGCCGCTTGCCCGTCATCCGCGATCCCCGCTGCCCCGTCTGTGGGCACCCGTTCTTCGGCGATATTGAAGAGAGCCCCGTCTGCCAACATTGCGAAAACCTGCGCCCCGTTTTCCGCCAAGGCCGCTGTGGCTACCTTCTCAAACGGGATACTCGGACAATTCTTCACTCCTTTAAATATCGCAAGAAGGCCTATCTGGCCCCGGACATCGCCCTCCTTCTCGCCAAGGCCCCCGGCTTCCTCGAATTTATTCAGGATGCGGTGATCGTCCCAGTCCCCCTCCACCCGAGAAAACTCCGGAAGAGGGGCTTTAACCAGACCGAAGAGATTCTCCGTCACCTCGAACCCCATGTGCCCGGAGGACTCAATATCCGTCCACTGCTTCAAAGGCTCGTCGACAACGATTCACAGACGCGGGCCGATCGGCAGGAGCGGATGAAACGCGTGAAAGGAGCCTTTGGGATCGCTCCCAACGCAGAGATCCCCGATTCTCAGACTCGCTGCCTCATCTTTGACGACGTTTTCACCACCGGAGCGACTCTCAATACCTGTGCTCAAATCCTTAACAAAGCGGGAATTCGGCAAATTGATGTCGCTGCCTTTGCACATGGATAAAAAATTCCTCGCCTCGAAAAGCCGCCGTCGTCTAGCGTAGTAAGTTAATCCTTTCCCTAATACATGGCACTTTTCAGCAAACCGAACTATTCCCGAGTCACCGTTAATCGCAAGGACATCCCCAAGGGGCTGTGGACGAAATGTCCAAAATCCGGCGAAATCATCTATAATAAGGAGCTCGAGCAGAACCTGATGGTGGTGCCCAAGAGCGGCTACCACTTTCCACTTCCCGCGCCAGCCCGCATTGATTCTCTGATCGACGAGGGGACCTGGGAAGAAAAAGACAACGATCTGGTATCGGTCGATCCTCTTCAGTTCCGTGGCCCCTCCTCCTCCTATCCGGAGAAGCTGGAGCAGTATCAGAAAAAGACTCAGCTGAAGGACGCCGTTCTCTCGGGTCACGGTGAACTCTCCGGGATTCCGGTGAACCTGGCCGTCATGGATTTCCGTTTCCTTGGTGCCTCCATGGGTTCGGTAGTCGGAGAAAAGATCACCCGTGCGATTGAACGTGGGCTCGATGAGAAAACCCCGGTCATTATCGTCTCCACATCCGGTGGAGCCCGCATGTACGAAGGGATTCTCAGCCTCATGCAAATGGCCAAGACCAGCGCCGCTCTCGGCAGACTCGCCGAAGCCCGCCTGCCCTACATTTCTATCCTGACCAATCCCACGATGGCTGGCGTCATGGCCAGCTTCGCCTCATTGGGAGACCTGATCGTCGCTGAACCCGCAGCCCTAGTCGGTTTTGCCGGTCCTCGCGTCATCAAGGAAACCACGCAGCAAGACCTACCGCCCGGCTTCCAAACCTCCGAATTCCTTCTCGATCACGGGCTGATTGACCAAATCATCCCCCGTCTAGAGATGAAGGCCCGTCTCACCCACTTCCTCACCGCCTTCACCGGCCGGAAGCTCGAAGAGACCGCCGCCTCCTAAAAAAGGCTTCAGAGAAAAAGCGTACCACAGGCTGCCAGCCTGTGCGTTCATCACAGGGCGAACCAACCCTCCGAAAAGTTCTAGCCGCTGAACAGGCCAGCCGAGGAAAAGTACCACAGGCTGCCAGCCTGTGAGGATTCCTCCAAAGGATCCCTTCATCTCGGGGGAGACCTCCTTCCCCTCCGCGCGGAGCGTCAACTCTTCGCGAGCCTCTCAGGGGATACGCTGAAACCCAGTCCTCAACCCAAAGCTTCCAGCCGCTCCTGCAACTTCCGGATCCTCTTCGAATTCTTCGCAAAGATCACCGCGGCGACCGCAAACAGGCAGAGACCGAATCCAATGCAGAAGATTGAGGAAAACGAGAATGAATTCAGAAATCCTCGAGAGCTCCCTTCGGAGTTTTCCTGGACCCGACGGACGGTCTCAAACCCGATGATCTGAACAAACAGACCAAACCCGACCAGCGGGAGACAAAGACGCATCCGCCAGTCTCCGAGGCTCTGCTTCTCCTCCTCCAGCCACTGACGCTCCGACATCCCCGACTGATCCCCGTCAAAGGTGTCACCCGAAGACGTTTTCAGCTCCTTCAGAATTTGCTTCTGTTGCAGTTCGGTGTGCGGATCTCCGTAGCTCATAAACTGATCCTATGCGAATTCCTCCCTGCGGCAAGCTTGAGTGCGAAACTCGTCCCTGAGCAAAGATGTTTGAAAGCCCGGCGGGATGGCGTCAGTTTTGCGTTATGAGAATCGCGAGAATCCTTACGGTCGGCGGCCCGACTTATGCAGTTCAACACGCCGGGGGAGGATTTTCCCGACTCGAAGGAGACCTCTTCGGAGATCTACACGATACGGGAGAAGCGATCGAAGGCTCACTCCTCACCCCGCTCGTTCCCCCGACCATCTACTGTATCGGACTCAACTACCGGGCCCACGCCGAAGAGACCGGGAAAAAAGTGCCGGAGTTTCCTGTCGTCTTCATGAAATCCCCAACCGCCCTGCAGCACCCGGAAAAGCCGATTATCCTCCCTGACGAATCCGTCACCCAGACCGTCGACTACGAAGCTGAGCTCACCGTCATTATTGGGAAGGACTGCAAGAACGTCTCGCGCGAGAAAGCCCTCGAGGTAGTCTTCGGCTACACTTGCTCCAACGACGTCAGTGCCCGCAATTGGCAAACCCCACGCGGAGGGGGACAGTTTTGCCGGGCCAAGACTTTCGACACCTTCTGCCCTCTCGGCCCCGTAATCGTCACCGCAGACGAAATACGAGATCCGGGACAACTCCGGCTCTCGACCACTCTGAATGGAAAGACCATGCAGGACTCCAAAACCGAGGACCTAATTTTTGACGTCCCAGCCCTCATCGAATTCTTGAGTAAGGATACCACCCTCGCCGCCGGAACCATTATTCTCACCGGCACCCCTCAGGGAGTTGGGGTCGCGCGGGATCCAGCCGTCTACCTCAAGGATGGAGATGTCGTCGAAATTTCAATCGAAGGAATCGGCTCCCTCCGGAATCCCGTTCAGGCCAATTAATCGCGAAACTGGCACCTACTCTGACGACGACGGGGAGCTTTGTTCTCTCATACCGAATTTAGTAAGTTTTGACCGTTATGGTGCAGCGCAGAATCGAAGCAGCGCAAGGCGCAGGGATCGGATTCGTATCGAGATACGCTCCGATCCCTGCAACGCCGCGACCTTCGATTCTGGGCGCATCCCCCCTGGGACGGGCGGGAAATGAGCCTGAGCAGCGTTAGCCCAAATGGCACGGGTCGCAGACCCACCTCCAACTGGGCCGCCTCGCTCAGACTCATTTCCCATCCCGCCATAACTATCAAAACTTCCTAAATTCGGTATTATCTGGCCACGACGGGGAGCTTTGTCCTCTCCGATCCCGACACCCAATAGGACCCCACAAAAAAGCGGATGCGTCACAAGACACACCCGCTTTTGAAAAACACGAAGATTTCGATTTTTCCGCTTAGTGGCGGAAGTGGCGGACTCCGGTAAAGACCATGGCCATGCCGCGCTTATTCGCTTCGGCAATTACCTCTTCATCCCGGACCGAACCGCCAGGCTGAATCGCTGCCGTTGCCCCAGCGTCAGCCGCCGCTGCAAGCCCATCGGCAAATGGGAAGAAAGCATCGGAGGCGATTGCCGAACCCTTGAGGGAGAGACCCGCCTCACCGGCCTTCCAGACCGCGATGCGTGAGCTGTCCACCCGGGACATCTGACCGGCGCCAATTCCAATCGTGTGCTCGGCACCCGCATACACAATCGCGTTCGACTTGACGTGCTTCACAACTTTCCAGCCGAACATCATCGCCGCCCATTCTTCCTCGGTCGGATGACGATCGGTCACCACTTTACAAGCACCGGGTTGGACACGTTTTTGGTCGCGGTCCTGAACCAACAGTCCGCCGGCAACGCTCCGAATGTCCTGAAGCGAGCTCGATCGCAGCCCCGACTGGGCGACAATCAAACGCAGATTCTTCTTCTTGGAGAAAATGTCCAGAGCCTCCTTCGAAAAGTCGGGTGCAATGATGACTTCACAGAAAATCTTCGCAATGCGCTCCGCGAGTTCACCGGTTACGCTCTGATTGCATACGATAATTCCGCCGAAGGGAGCCTGACGGTCGGTCGCAAACGCCTTTTCCCAAGCATCACAAAGGTCCAACTCCGAAGCGACACCACAAGGGTTCGTATGCTTCAGGATTCCCACTGTCGGCTTTTCAAATTCACCGATGAGGAATGCAGCTGCCGAAATATCAATGATGTTGTTGAAAGAAAGCGCCTTGCCCTGCAACTGACGAAACGCTTCAGAGAAGCTTCCGTAGAGGGCCGCCTGCTGATGTGGGTTCTCCCCGTAGCGCAGCTTCTGCTCCAAGGGAGCTTCCGTGCGGAAGATTTCCGGAAAACCCGAGATCGACCCGAGATCGGGCTCATCGCTTTCGGTCTTCTCTAGATATTCGGTAATGGCCCGGTCGTATTCAGAAGTCCGACGGTAGACCTTGCGGGCAAGACGACGGCGCAAAGCCAGCGACGCCTTTTCATCATTTTCGCGGAATGATTGGAGAACCTCGTCGTAGTCTCCGGCCTCACATACGACCGTGACCGAGGCAAAATTCTTGGCAGCACTGCGCAACATCGAAGGACCTCCGATATCGATATTCTCAATGGCATCCTCTTCGCTGACGCCCGGTTTTGCGACCGTCTCCTCAAAAGGGTAAAGATTGACCACCACCAGATCGATCATGTCGATCCCCTGCTTTTCGGCCTGATCCAGATGGTCCTGCTTATCGCGGCGGCAGAGAAGACCTCCATGCACCTTGGGATGCAGGGTCTTCACCCGGCCTTCCATGATCTCCGGAAATCCAGTCATTTCGCTCACATCCGTGACCTCAATCCCCTCTTCTCGGAGCAACCGGGCCGTTCCGCCGGTAGAGTAGATGCGATAATCGAATTTCTCGACCAGCTCCCTGACGAAAGGCGAAAGCCCCGTCTTATCAGAAACCGAAATAAGCGCGTTTTTCTTCATCCTAAACCTCTACCGCCTGCCGCACTGCCTCGGCAACCTTTTCATTGCCGACAACCTCAGTAAGTCGCTGATCAGCGAAACAAGGCCTTCCGTAATCCAGTTCCGACCGCCAAACCGCCCCAATCCGAGCCGAGCATCGCATGCGCCTTCCGCGAACGCTTCTCGGCACCCTCTTCGGATTGAATTCTCTCATTCACGAAATCCGGAGATCCCAACACCATTCCGTCTGTAAAATACCGCACGCGACAGCGAAGAACCACCGAAAGGGGCAATTTCCCCTTCTCCTTCATCAACACCCGCACAGCCTCCTCACGAGAAAGCGAAACCTTCTCCTCCCGAGCCCCTGCTCCGGTTCCATAGAGCGTTTGCCGATACCCGGCCAAGTCGGAATCAACAATCGAAAGCCCAGCCCGCGCCAGCCGACCGCCCCCAACCGCTTCGCCATAGCCACAAAACCGATAATCCTTCGGATCCTTGACCAACCCAGCCCGCACAGCATTGAGGTCAATATATGCCGCAACCGTCCGCAAAGCCCACCGATCCCCCTCAACCAAAACACTCTTAAACCGATCCGCCCAAACCGGCCCAAACCGTTCCCGCGATCCATTGAACCAAATCGAGAATCGCTGCTTCAACGTCTTCATTAAGTAGGAAATATCATGCATCCGCCCCAATAATGCCTTCCGCAAATCCCTCCCCTCACTGCTCCCAGAAGCCAAATGCTCAGCCAGAACATCAGCACTCATCGGTTGCCATGCAGTAGGCCGGGGATAAAGAATCCGATACCGCCGCACCAACTCCTCATCCGAAACACTTCTCTCCCCAGGCACCTCTACAAACAAGTGAAAATGGTTCTTCATGACCGCATAGGTAATCACCCGAACCCCCGAAAACTCGGCCACCTGCCAAATGATCTTCCGCAAGACCTCCCTCTCACGCCCACCAAACCAAGCCTCACCATTCACCGTCCGACTCATCAGATGATAGTAAGCCGTATTTTCCTGTTCTTTAAATCGACGCCTTCTCATGCATCCAATTCAACAATGCGACCCATGTCAGTCAAACCTAAATGTGTCTGGTTTATTAAATGGAGATCTAAGATCGAATCCTAGTGAAAATGGATCCGATTAGATCGGAAAGCAGGCCTGAATTCCCGGACCGTGGACTCCTTCGATCAGGATTCCTTCGACATCGGCTGTTTTGGAAGGGCCTGTTACCCAAATTACGTTGGGGTCTTTAGGCAGGGATTGGATGGCTTGGACTACTGTGGGAAGGAGGTTGGACTTCTCGACTACGGCGATGTGAGTCCATGGGGCCAGGGCGCCCAGCCGGTCCGGGGTTTTCTGGTCTTGGAGGGCTATGGTTCCGGTTTCGGCGATGGCGAAGGTTCCTCGGGTTACGCCGAAATCGTATTCGTCGACGAGGGAACGGTCGAAGGTGGAACGGAGTTCTACTCCTTCCGGGAGCCAGGGGGATATGATTTCTTGGAGGTCTTCTGGGCAGTAGCCTACCCTCGCCTTTTCGCGGATTAGGAGGTTTTTCAGGTCTTCTCCGGTTTCCAAGTAGTCTCCGTTGACCCCCTCGAAGTTGCGCTTGAAGTCCTCCCAATCTCCGGTTCCCCGGCGGGGGCGGGAGATGAAGTCGTCCAGCGGGAGGTCTGGGAGGGGTTCGGGGGTTTCCTTTTCGGCGACAGCCGAGCGGAGTTCCGTGAAGATTCTTTCGCGATCAGTCATTTTGCCGCCTTCTTTCGGTTTTTGGCCCAGGACCGGAATTTTCCGCCGCGCCATGCGGGGAGGGTTCGGTCACGGGTCCAACGACCCAATGGGCCAAAGGGGATTTTTTCGTACGGGAGGAGATTTAACATGTTGGCCGACTTCAACGAGGCACGCCACAAGGCTGGCGATTGGGCGACCCAAGCCCATGCTCCCATGGGAGGGGTGTCGGCAGCGGCTTGGGCGTTGTGCTCTTGCTTCCCGCGGTCTCTCAGTTTCAAGAGGAGATCCGGAATGGGAATGTCGACTGGACACACTTCGTTGCACGCACCACAGAGGCTCGAGGCCTTGGGGAGATCGGCCAGTTCGGGAAAGCCTTCGGCTCCGGCAAGGAGCGGGCTTAGGACTGCTCCAAGAGGTCCGGGATAGACGCTGCGATAGGCGTGTCCAGACGCTTGGCGGTATACTGGGCAGACATTCATGCAGGCTCCACAACGGATGCAGCGGAGAATTTCCCGACAATTGGAGGCCAACACTTCCGTTCGGCGATTGTTGACAAAGACGACGTGAAATTCTTCCGGGCCGGATACGGCACCTTCGGCTTTCGGCCCAGCAATGAATTCGGTGTAAACGGTCAGGGCCTGTCCCGTCGCCGAGCGGCCCAACAGGTTCAAAAGAAGGGAGAGGTCGATGTCCCGCGGGACAATTTTCTCGATCCCCACCAAAGCGATGTGGACGCGTGATCCGGCCAAGCCGAAACGGGAATTCCCCTCATTGGTGACCACGCACATCCGGCCCGACTCGGCAGACACGAAATTTGCACCCGTGATGGTCGCTTCGGCCTGCAGATACTTCTTGCGCATGAACTGACGAGCGCGGCGGGTAATGGTCTCCGGTTCGTCGTTGTACTCCCCTAGCCCATGTTTTTCGAAGGTTCTGGCGATTTCCGACCGGTTCTTGTGAATGATCGGCTTAACAACATGGCTGGGATGATCGCCGTCGAGCTGGAGGATGAATTCGCCTAAGTCTGTCTCGACGACGTCAAAGCCTCTTTCAGCCAGACTGTCATTCAAGCCGACCTCTTCGCTGACCATACTCTTCGATTTCGTAACCGTCTTGGCATTGGACTGACGCAGGATCGCCTCGACTTCATCGCAGGCCGCCTTGGCGTCCCACGCGAAGTGGACTTTGGCTCCATTCGCCTTCAAAGCAGCCTCAGCCTGCTCCAAATATTTATCCAAGTGATCGAGCGTATGCTGCTTCACCTTGCCAGCCAGCTCCCGCATCCGATCGGCCTCCGGGAAATCTTCGAAGAGGACCTTGTGGCGTTTATCGGTTCCGGCGGCACTTCCCGAGCGAACCGAAGTGCGGACCTCTCCATCGAGATCCGCGGCGAACTGATCAATGATTTGCGAGGACATAGCTTAGGGAGGATTCGTTCATGGTGTCCCGCAGCAATTCGATGGCATGCTTCGCGGGCAGGCTTCGTCCAGATTTCTCAGCAAGTCCCTTCAGGTGCATGAGGCAGCTCATGTCACCGGAAACGAGAAGATCTGGCTGGGTTTCGAGAACATTGCCGATTTTAAGAGTTCCCATGTTCCGGGAAATGTTGGGAAAAGCGACTGAGAAGGTTCCACCAAAACCGCAGCACTGCTCGGGTTCAGCGAAATCGACCAATTCGAGTCCCTCAATGGTCCCAAGCAAACTCCGAATCGCTTCCGGAGTCCCGGTTCCGCGGGTATGGCAGGAGCTATGGACAGCAATTTTGCCCTTCCAAGACCCAGTCCACTCCCGAATTCCAAGTCCCCGATAGAGGAAATCGAAAATCTCCCAAGTGCGGGCTCCGGTCTGCTTGACGAGGTCCAGGTCCTTCTCTTTTTCAAATTCGAGCGGAGCCCCGTGAAACATCATGGCGCCACAGGATCCGGAGGGAACGATAATAGGATCGTCGCCGGCGAAGACTTCGAGCGTATGACGGACGACCGCCCGGCTCGATTTCCAGTCGCCTCCATTGAATGCGGGCTGGCCACAACAGGTTTGCGCTTGGGGAATGACGACCTCGATGCCGAGGCCTTCAAGCACTTCTACAGACGCTTTGGCCGCTTCATCAAAGAAGGCGTCACAAAGACAGGTGGCCATGAACAAGACGCGTTCAGGGGGGCGGGGAAAAGGAGGACGATCCAACATGCTCGTTTATAGATACACAAAACTATCCACAGGAACGCAAACCCAAGATTCGAGAATTCCCACAAAAACCCTGCTTTTCCCACAATTTCCCAAATTCCGAGTCGGGAGATCGGCAATTCGAGCTGAAGTCGGACCGAGGGGATCGCGACGGATTGGACGCGAGGCTCATCCTACGCGTCGAAATGGCTATCGCCATTCCGCTACACACTTCTCAAACTACCGCGAATGGCTAATGCCGGTGGATTCGCGCTCTTCCTACGCGTCGAAATGGCTATCGCCATTCCGCTCCGCACTTCTCAAACTAGCCTGGATGGCTAACGCCGGTGGGATTCGCGCTTCTCCTACGCGTCGAAATGGCTATCGCCATTCCGGTCCGCACTTCTCAAACTAGCCTGAATGGCTAACGCCAGGGGGATTCGTGCTTCTCCTACGCGCCGAAATGGCTATCGCCATTCCGCTACACACTTCTCAAACAGCCCGAATGGCTAACGCCGGTGGATTCGCGCTTCTCCTACGCGTCGAAATGGCTATCGCTATTCCGCTCCGCACTTCTTAGCCCTATCGCGGAGAGTGGTGGGGTCCACTTTTCCAATGGAAAGAATGGGGAGTTTTTGGGTCGGCTAGGACCGGAGGCTCCCTTCTCGCTCAATGGAAGCAGAGGACAGGAATCTTGCAGCGGCGGAGCATTTCGGTGGTGGTGCTACCGATGAGAAAGCGGCGGATGCGGGTATGCCCGTAGGCGCCCATTAGAAGCAGGTCGATATCCTTTCGCTCGACATAGTCTGCAATGGCCTCTTCAGCCATTCCGCCCAGCATCTCGGCGTCCACCTGATATCCCGCATCGATGAGGCGCTTTTCGGTCTCTTTCAACTTTTTGGCGCACTCCCCTTCGTTTTCATAGTCTTCCGCAACGGAAAGCAGATGAATGGGAAGCTTCTTCAACCACTCCGAACTCTCGAGAACGGAGAGGAGCTTCCGACAACTGGCCCCATCATCAAAGGCAAAGGCGACTTTTTTGACCTCACGGTACTGTCGATTGGTCACGAGGCAGGGACGACTGCTAGCGCGCACGACCCGCTCCAGAGTGGAGCCGATGTGATTCATCGCGTGTTCGGCCGACTCGCCTCTCTTGCCGAGAATGACCAAATCAAAATCCTTTTCGAACTCCTCAATGGTGTCGGAGAGCAAGCCGGTTTCCGATTTAAAGGAAATCCCCTCGGTAATGCCTTCGCTGGCAAATGCCTTGCGGGTAAAATCCTCGATCAAGTCCGCTTTTTGCTTTTCGGCGTCCTGGAGGGAGGAGATTAGGCTTTGATATGGCTGAATCCCCAAACTTCCGCCGACGTCCATAATGGTCGGCAGCTCAAATCGGCGCAGGTCCGAGACGTAAAGCGCGGTAACCTCGGCTCCCGTGACCTTGGAAACCCAAGCGGCGTATTTTAAGGCTTCCTGAGAATAGGAGGAGCCATCAGTGCAAAGTAATATTTTCTTAATCATCGGAGACTAAATCCTGTGGGTACGGTAACACTCTTGGGGACGATGAGGACGCCATCACGGATGATGACGCCATCCTTGGCATACATATCCGGAAGACCGGACGGATCGAGGTGTACACCATCGCCGATCCGAGCGTTTTTGTCGATAATGGCATTGCGGATGGTACAGTTTTTGCCGACTCCCACGGGAACCGCACCGTTGTTGTTCAAGTTGCCGTCTTCGTCCTCGAGCTCGAAGGAATCCGCCCCCATCATGACGACGTTCTCAAGC
Organism: Puniceicoccus vermicola; assembly: GCF_014230055.1. NCBI lineage: Bacteria > Pseudomonadati > Verrucomicrobiota > Opitutia > Puniceicoccales > Puniceicoccaceae > Puniceicoccus > Puniceicoccus vermicola. The sequence continues at coordinate 33,272 of NZ_JACHVA010000138.1, forward strand.
TTCGATCCTTCACGGATCATTGAGCGGATCCCGATCACCACTCGATTCAGGGAGCAGTGAGAGAGGATGCAACCATCGGCGAGGACAGCGCGTTCGATCGAAGCGCCGTTGATTTTGGAAGCGGGAAGGAACCGCGCCCGGGAGTAAATACGATTCTCCTGGTCGAAGAAATTGAAAGGAGGAACGGTATCGGTAAGGCGAAGGTTGGCCTCAAAGAAGGCGGCCACGGTCCCGATATCTTCCCAGTAACCGTCGAAAATATAGCTATCCAGTTTCTTCTGACCGAGTAGATTCGGAATAATCTCCTTCCCGAAATCAGCGTCGTTCGATGCCAGCGCTTCGCGCAGGACACCGGCATTGAAGAGATAGAGTCCCATAGAGGCGAGGCAGACCCCACCGTCATGTTCTTGGGTCAGAGATCCCTGCAATTTTTCACTAATCGTAAGACTATCGATCAAAGCCGGATCTTCCGGCTTCTCCACGAACTCTTGGATGGAAAAATCGTCCTCGACCCGCATCAGACCGAAGGCCGGGGCCTGGTCTTTGGAAACGGTCGTCGCGGCCACGGTGATGTCGGCCTTCCCTTCAATATGCTGGCGGATCATCGGGTTAAAATCCATCCGGTAGAGCTGATCCCCGGAAAGGATGAGGAAGAGATCGGAATCCCGGGCTCCGAAGTGCATCAAATTCTGACGAACTGCATCCGCCGTCCCCTGATACCAGGTGTCACCGGATTCGGTCTGCTCCGCCGAGAGGATGTCGACAAATCCACCGCCAAAGGGGTCAAACTTGTAGGACTCCTGAATGTGTCGGTGCAACGAAGCAGTGTTAAACTGGCTGAGAACGTAAATCTGGTTCAGGCCGGAGTTTAGGCAATTGCTGATCGGTATATCGACGAGACGATACTTCCCCGCGAGAGGAACGGCCGGCTTGCAACGCTGCTGGGTGAGGGGTCGAAGACGGGAGCCTCTGCCACCGCCCATGATCACGCAAATAATCCGCTTCCGCATATGGGAGAAACACTACTTGAATCACCGGGAAAGTTCCAGCATCATTTCCGTTTCATTTTACTTCTCTCGTAAAATTTTCTTAAACAAATCCACAAAATCTCAAATGTGCGGAATCGTCGGTTACATCGGAAATAAAGAAGCAAGCCCCATCCTCCTTCGCGGATTAAAACGTCTGGAGTATCGAGGCTATGACAGCGCAGGGATGGCGATCCGCACGGAGAAAGGCATCGAAAAGCTCCGCCGGGTGGGACGAGTGCAGAACCTTTCCTTAGCTTTGCAAAGCGACCCTTTGCACGGCACAGTCGGGATTAGCCACACCCGCTGGGCGACTCACGGGGGCGTGACCGAGGAGAACGCCCACCCTCACATCAGCTCAGACGGCATGTTCTCGCTCGTGCACAACGGGGTGATCGAAAACTTCTCCTCGATGCGGAAATTTCTCGAGGGCAAGGGTTATACCTTCCGCTCGGAGACGGATTCCGAAGCGCTCGTTAACCTCATCGCCTATCATTACGCCAAAGAGCCCGAGGACGAGAATGGCGAAAGCCGATTCCTCCGGAGTGTTCGCAAGGCGCTTCTCCACGTAGAAGGCACCTATGGGATCGCGGTCATCTGTGCGGACTACCCGGATGTAATGATTGGTGCCCGGCTCGGTTCACCCTTGATCGTAGGCCTCGGCAAGGAAGAAAATTTCATCGCCAGCGACGTCGGAGCCCTAGTGGGAGCGACCCTGAACGTAATCTATCTCAATGATGGCGAGCTCGTAGAGCTGACTCGGGACAACTACCAGGTGATCACCGCCGATGAGGAATGGGTCGACGCGGTCATTCACCAAGTCGATTGGGAAGTCGAAGACTCGGAGCTAGGCGACTTTGATCACTACATGCTCAAAGAAATCTTCGAGCAGCCCCGCGCCTTGGAGAATGCGATGCGTGGACGCTTTTCGCAGGACGGAAGCTCCTCCAAATTCGGCGGCCTGAATATCGGGGCGCGCGAACTTCGACAAGTCGAGCGGATTGTCTTCTGCGGTTGCGGCACGGCCTGGCACTCCTGCCTCGTGGCGGAATACCTGATTGAGAAATACGCCCGCATCCCGGTCGAGGTAGAATACGCCTCGGAGTTCCGCTATCGCAACGCGCCGCTGGATAAGGACACCCTCATCTTCGTGGTCAGCCAGTCCGGGGAAACGATCGACACCCTGGCTGCCCTCCGCGAGGCGAAGCGCAAGGGATACCGCACCCTCGCCATCAACAACGTCGTCGGTTCAACCATCGCCCGGGAAACGGACGGGGGCATCTACCAGCACGCCGGACCGGAAATCGGAGTGGCCTCGACAAAGGCCTTCACCTCCCAGCTTGTCCTCGTTTCCATGGTGGCCCTTCACCTCGGCCGCCTTCGCGACATGAGTTTCAGTGCGGGAGTCAGCTTCGTGAACACCCTGCGGGAGCTTCCGGCATTGGTGGAGAAAACCCTTTTGGTCAACGATCAGTTGAAGGAGATCGCAAACCGATACTCCCAGTTCGACGACTGTCTTTTCCTCGGGCGTCAGCTCATGTTCCCAGTGGCCCTCGAAGGAGCCCTGAAGCTAAAGGAAATCTCCTACGTCCACGCGGAAGGCTATCCCGCCGCGGAGATGAAGCACGGCCCGATCGCACTGATTTGCGAGGAATGCCCGTCCGTCTTCCTCGTCTCGGGCGGAGAAATCTTCCAGAAGACCATTGCCAACATGCAGGAAGTCAAAGCACGCAAGGGCAAGGTGATCGCGATCGCTACCGACGACTGCGTGATTCCGGACGGCTTGGTCGACGAGTTGGTGGTGGTTCCGGCGGTCGACGACCCGGCTCTGCCGATCATCATGAGCATCCCCCTCCAGCTCCTCAGCTATCACATCGCCGTGGCGCGGGGATGCGATGTCGACAAACCTCGTAACCTGGCGAAGTCGGTCACCGTAGAGTAAGGCCGATCAATCCAGCTCTTCCGGAGTGCGCCACTCGATCTTGGTCAGCTCCGCCCAGAAACTACCGACGGTTACCTCACCCTGGACCTGAACCGGATAGTTGAGGCGGTCGGAGGTAAACCAAAGGTTCACCTCTGAGTCGCTGCTTTTCTCAAAGACGCCCCCGAGCTCTCCGGTTTGCGGCTGGATCTTGAACGTATTGAAGTGCCCAGCCTCCACTTTGATCTTCTCCTCGTTATTGATCGGAAGTGAAATCGCCACCGCTTTCTTCCCATCGGTGACCGCAAAAGTGTAGGTGCTTCCTTTCACAGGCGGGATGCTGCGAAAATAATAGACCGCGCCGACGGGGTCGAGCACAGGCCCCTCAGGGAGGGCAACTGGTTCCTTTTTCTTCCCATGATTGGCGTAGGTGGCCTCCATCTTGTCCCAGTCAAAGGTCACCTCAATGTCTCGTTTGGTCTTTCCCTCCCGTTTCTTCTCCTTATAATATAGGGTTCGGGTGAGATCCTCGGAGACCCACGTATCGATTCGAGTTCTCACCTTGAAAAATTTATCGGCAAAGCTGTTGGTGCGGACGTGAAACGAAAAGTGCCAAGCGGGCTCACCCTGATACTCTTCGAGATCGTGGACCTGAAGACGGGCATAGCCCACTTGAAAAACACTCCATTTCAGATCATAGCGCAACGCTTCGCCCGGCCTAAAATTAGGCTCCAGCGCGGAGGATTGAGAGATCCCAAGGCACAACACCCCGAGGAAAAGGTAGAGAAGGCGGAGTTTCATTGGTCTACGATCATGGAGCGAAGACTGCGAACCGCAAACACTTCCGGCAAATCCATTCAGGGCTCCCTCCGGCGACTCCCGAAAAAATCAGGAGATCTCGAGGCTCTTCGCCTTAGAAAATTAAGCTTTACACTTGTTCCGAGCCAAAAACCCACGTATTCAAAACAACATGGCAATCTCTGACTTTCTTCCGGTTTTGATCCAGGTATGTCTCGCTGTTGTGATTGGAGCGGTGATCATCCTGGCCAGCGTCGTTGTCGGTCAACGCGGCAGAAAGAACAAGATCAAGGACACGGCCTACGAATGCGGGGTGCCGCCCGCCGGAAAATCGCGGACTCGATACGCGGTCAAATTCTATGTCACGGCGATGCTTTTTATCCTCTTCGATATCGAAGTGGTCTTCCTCATCCCATGGCTTCTCAGCTATCGCGAGTTTCTCGTGAACAGCATCCCGATCGTCGCCCCTATGGCCGTATTTTTTGGAATCTTCATCCTCGGCCTCGTTTACGAGTTGAAGAAAGGTGCCATCGAATGGGAGCGCTAAGGTAGAATTATTGCTAGCGACCTGCCCCCTCTTACATGCATCTTGAGCGCTTCATCACCAAATCACGCATCGTTGAGATAACGAGCAAGGACCTCCTGGGTGCGCTAGAAGAACTGCTCAGCGTTTGCGACGTCGAAGAGCTCGAGCAATACGGCAAAAAGAAACTTCTCAAAGAACTGCTCGACCGCGAGCACACGATCACGACCAACCTCGGCAACGGAGTGGCTCTCCCCCACGTCCGCGTTCCGATGAAGCGTCGTTACATCATGGCCATAGGCCGCTGCCCGGAAGGCCTGACCTACGACGGGTCGGATGACTACCGCGACGTAAAGCTGGTCCTTCTCCTCCTCGCCTCCGAAAACGCCCGGAACTATCTCAACGCCTTGGCCGCCATCGCCGGAGTGTTCCAAGACAAGCGGGTCGTCGAGCGGCTAATGATGCCGGGCACGCTGAACGATTTCCGCACGGACATTAAGGCCACGCTGGGTGGAGATCCGCAGATGCCCCGCCAGAAGCCGACCCGAATCAATCGACTCATCCTCCGGGAGGCGGAAAAAATCGCCATGAGCGCGCGCTGCCGGTCAGTTCTTATTTTTGGCGACACCTTTGCCGGAGGAGTTGAGCTCACGCGTAGTTTCAAAGATCTGAAGACGATCCTCGTCACCCAAGCGGGGGCCGAAACGGTCGAGGACGGCGGGAAAGTCACCGAGTTTCTCCCGATTCGATCGTTTTCCCACCACCGGATGTCGCAGCTGCGATCGGCGATCCTCATCGGCCTGACCCGGGGAATTTTTGAACCGGACGAACTCATTTGCTGCGTCGGCGGGCTACCTCAAAGCAATCGCTTTGATTCGATCCTCGTCGTCGATGTGGCTCGGGAATTCCAGACCCTCTTCTCGGATAAAAGCCATACATTGCCGCCCTCTCTTCGCCCTGAGGTCATGGAGCGGGTACTTGCCATTGCCATGGAGCTCGGGTTGGAAGGCCGCGAAGGCAAGAAAGTGGGCTGCCTCTTCGTCCTCGGCGACACTCAAAAGGTCTTGGAATACTCGAAGCCTCTCGTCCTCAACCCGTTTTACGGATATCGCGAGGAAGACCGCAACGTGCTGAATCCCTTCATGGACGAAACGGTGAAAGAATTTTCCTCGATCGACGGAGCCTTTATTATCCGGGGCAACGGTGTCATCGAAGCCGCCGGCACCCTCCTCCGCGCGCCCGAATATCCCGACCTCCCAGGAGGCCTTGGAGCGCGCCACGCTGCCGCCGCAGCGATCACGAAGAGCACCCGCAGCCTGGCCATCGTCGTCTCGGAAAGCACCGGCCAAGTTACCCTTTTCTCACACGGAGACATGGTTTCTCTTCTCGGCCACCCAGTTGGTGGTAATTTTTGATTGCAGAGAGGTCCGAAAGGCCTTTTTGTCAGCGGTTTTCCTATTTTCATCATGCCACGCGATACAATCATTCTAGAGTGCACTGAGGCCCGCAAAGAAAACCAGCGTCCCTCACGCTACATGTCCACCCGCAACAAGAAGGTTCAGACCGAGCGGGTCGAGAAAAAGAAGTACAACCCGTACTTGAAGCGCCACACAGTTCATAAGGAACTGAAGAGCGCCAAGTAAGGTAGGCTTCCCTTTTTCCCGAACGACTTATCGAGGCGACGTCCAGTCGCCTCCTCCCTCCTAGAGAAATCTAGCGAGGGCGTTCAACAGGTAACCTGTTGCCATAATTGCACCTGCCGTGATCGCGAAAAACAACGCGATTAACGGCAGTTTCATTGTGCGCCGAAGCATCACGGCCTCGGGTAGACTGAGGGCTGACATGGCCATCATAAAGGAAAGCGCCGTCCCAATGGGAATGCCCTTTTCAAACAAGACTACGGCGACAGGAACAATGGCGGCACAACTGCCGTAGAGCGGCACCCCCAGGAAAGTCGCGATTGGCACCGAAAAGACTCCCGTCATCTCCATCCAGCGATGGATCGTCTCTTGGGGCACGTAGTTGTGGAGAAAAGAGCCAATCGCAACTCCGACAAGCACCCAGATCCAGATCGCCCGGATCACACCAACGACCTCGCCGACCGCAAAGCGGATGCGTTCGCGAAAATTCTCCGGACCGCGACTCTCGGGAACCGACGATTCGGCGAACTCATCCTCAAGATGTTTCTCCATCTTTAATTTCCCGAGAACAAATCCAGCAACGACGCCAATCAACAGCCCGCTCCCCACATAAACCAGGGTGATGGGAATCCCGAAGTCGGCAGCCATGAGCACAACGAGATACTCATTAATAATCGGTGAAGTGATGAGAAAGGAGAAACAAATCCCCAACGGCACCCCGGCGCGGAGAAAACCGATAAAAATCGGGATCGAGGAACAGGAGCAGAACGGAGTCACCGCGCCAAAAACCGCCGCGATGACGTTCCCCCAAACCCCTCCGCGGCCCATCCACTCCCGAAGCTTCCGCTCCGGGAGAAAGGTGCGCAGTACGCCGATGATGAAGATCATCCCCGCCAACAGCAGGAAGATCTTCATCGAATCATAGACGAAGAACTGAACCGCCCCGCCGAAGCGGGTGTTGGGATCTATTCCGAGAAGACCGTAAACGAGCCAATCCGCGGCATTCAGCAACATTTACCGCCCTTGCCCCCGTCTTTTTCGGAACCACAGCAGCATTCGCTCTTTTCAGCCTTCTCCTTCAGAGAGGAATCTAGCTTCGCCATTAGGCGTCGGAAAAGCCCCGGCTTTGGCGATTCACAGTTGGATGACTTCGCATCTTTCTTTTCAGCACTCATTCTTTGATTTGGTTTTTCTTAGATACTTTGGGTTTGAGAAGGACAAGGTTGCTCCGCCAACGTCATTTCCCCGATTTTGCGGGTCTCCTCCTCAATCGAAGCCCGGAGTTGGTCGAGCTTACTCAGGGGCAGGTTGAGAAAGAGATCGATTCGGCGGGCGATCTCGGTCGCCACTGCGATGAACACGGACTCCGAATTCGATTCAGCCGGATCCGGCGAGCCCCAGTGAGCAAGGATGGGCTGCCCCGGCCAAACAGGGCAGCTCTCCCGAGCGTTATCACACACAGTGATGACAAAGTCGAACTGGACGTTCTTGAATTCATCCAACGACTTGCTCCGCGCATCCGAAGCGTCGATTAGGAACCGCTCTCTCAGCACCTTCAGGGTCAACGGATGAGGACCATCCTTGGGAGCTGCACCCGCACTGTAGGTTTCAAAACGGGAAGATGCCTTTTTCCGAAGGATATACTCCCCCATGATGCTGCGCGCACTATTCCCCGTGCAGAGAAAGAGAATCTTTAACTTTTCCATGATTTTTCGTTTTTGAGAGAACTTATTCAGAACAACTGGCGCAGCAGGCAGAAACCACGCCCTCATCGCTCCTCGCCAATACCTCTTTGCGCTTTCGAAGATCTTCGGCAAACCGCAGATCCTCGGGGCCACAATCCTGAAGACACCGTAGATTCTCCTCCACCAGCGGATTCGTCGGAGTCGCAATGCGATAAATCCTCCACTGAGCAACTCTCTCCACCTCCAGCATCCCCAGCTTCTTCATATACTGCAGCTGCTTCGACATCTTTACCTGATCGGCTTCGAGAATCTCCATGAGGTGGCAAACGCAGAGCGGCCCCTCCCGCAACAAATTCAGGATACGCAGCCGCTGCACATCACATAGACACTTATAGACACGAACGACATCCATTCACGCAATATTCCACCTATAGAATATTCTGTCAATAGAATATAGTAAACTACAGATTAAAACCGAGAAAGAACGACTGCCTACGCAGGATCGCATTTAAAATCCGCGGGCACAAAAAAAGGCCTCACCTACCGAAGCCTACCTACGAATTACTTTAATGAATTGCTCTTCGTCTCGCGACGAGCCGAGCGCCACTGTTCGCGATGCTTGCGAATCCAATCGAGCAGCGCTTTCTCAAACCCAATATCAGTGCCCTGCTTCTCGGACTCGATCCATTTATGGCGCAAGATCTCTTCCCTCTCAGCGAGGAATTCTTTATAGAGACTTGATTGCCCAGCGAAGTCGGCCACGGGTTTTTTCTCTGAGGATTTTTTCGGCGATCTCATTACCACCTATACAGAAAGGCTAATTCGATTGATCATTCTTTGTCAATTTGAACTTATCCCAAATCTTCTGAGCGATTTGGCGGAACACTTGGGAACATTCGAGATCAGGATCACTGACGACAATGGGCACGCCATGATCACAGCCTTCCCGAATCCGGGGATCGAGTGGAACTTGGCCCAGTAAATCGGTTTGGAGAAATTCAGCGGTACGAGCCCCGCCCCCTTCGCCGAAGAGATATTGACGATCTCCCGACTTTTCATCCAGCAGGTAGCTCATGTTCTCGGCAACTCCCACCAGCGGGACACTGACCTTATCAAACATCATCGCCCCTCGACGGGCGACATTAACCGCGGCCAACTGGGGAGTCGTAACGACGACAGCACCTTCAAGCGGCACGGTCTGGACGAGCGAGAGCTGGGCATCTCCGGTTCCCGGCGGCAAATCGATAAAAAGGATCTCGAGCTCCCCCCAATCCACATTGCTGGCGAACTGCTGAATCGTCTTCATCACCATCGGTCCACGCCAGATGACGGGAATATCCTCTTCGACGAGAAAACCCATAGACATGACCCGAACCCCAAAATTTTCCAACGGCTGGATCATCCCGTCCACCACTTCCGGGCGACGGTTGACCCCCATCATCAACGGAATGGAGGGGCCGTAAATATCGCAATCCATGATTCCGACCGATGAGGGCTTGCCCTCTTCCCGCAAGATGCGGTCCATTGCGCAAGCGAGGTTCGCGGTAAACGTCGATTTACCGACTCCGCCCTTGCCGCTGGCGACAGCAATAGCAATCCGCACTTTTTGCATCGGACTTTCCTCAGGGGCAGACTGCTCTTCCTCCTGCGGATTTTTCTTCGACTTCACAGCGACCATCACCTCGGCTTTTGTGACGCCATCGATCGCAGAAATCGCCGCTTCCGCTTCTTTCTTCAGCGCTGGGGCTACCGCCGGATCTGAACTGGTCAGAGCAAGGGATACGGAAACATCCCCGCCAGAGACCTCGACGGCTTTCACAATACCAAAGGAAACGATATCTCTGGTGAACCCTGGATAGGGCACCTTTGACAACGCGCTGCGAACCATTTCTTCCGTAACTGCTGACACAGCCTCCTTTCAACAGAATCGTAACCTTGATTGCAAAGGGAAACGAAGCGTTCCCGAAAGAATTCAATATTTGGAGACATCCGACCGCCCCATCCCCGCTATGAAAGAGGGAATAAATCCTCGCCTTTACGCTCTCCATTTATAGTAACCGATTTTTATGAAAACACCGAAACCCAATCTCCTCTTCCTTCTTCCGGCAATACTCACCCTATTACTAAGTGGGTGCGCCACGATCTCTCCATCGACTTACCGGGGGACTGCGAACGGATACAATGTCGCCATGCAAAAGGTAGGCGAGGAGCAGTTGCTCCTCAACATCGTCCGCCTCCGCTACCGCGACGCTCCATACTTTTTCGAAGCCTCTTCCATTACCTCCCAACTTGATCTGAACAGCAGCCTCGGGGTGGCTGGCACCTTTCCTCTCTCGGGCAGCGCCCCGGATGCACTTTCCGGGAACACTGGCATCAGCTTTGCGGAACGCCCGACCATTTCCTATACACCTCTCCAGGGAGATGATTTTTTCAACCGTCTTCTCGGCCGGATTACTTTTGAAGACATTTCTCTCCTGACAAATTCCGGTTGGAGTATGGACACCGTTTCCCGCATGGTCATTCAACGCACCAATGGCATGAACAATGCGATGGGTGCCTCAGGTCCGACGCCGGAGATTCTGCCCCAGTTCAAGGAATTCCGTGAGGTGGCCGATACGCTCTTTCAGCTCCAACGACACAACGCGATTCAAATGGGGGAAGTGCAGTCCGAGAACGGTTACGAACCCGTTATTTTTCTTCCCGCCCCAGGCAGCAATGAAGATGCCGATCGTTTGCGCGAACTCCTCTCGCTCGATCCGGAACTCGACGTCTACCGGGTCAGACCGGGTGCAGCGGCAGTCCCGAGTTCCAATGGGGACTTGATCGAGATCAACACCCGCTCTCTTCTCGGGGTTCTCTTCTTCCTTTCCCAGGGCGTCAACGTACCCGAAAAGGATGTTGAATCCGGCAAAGTCACGAAGACTCTTTACGACGATGGGACCGTCTTCGATTGGAATGAGCCGCTGGACGGCCTCTTCCGTGTCGAAAGCTCCAACAGTGAGCCCGACAACGCATCCACCGCGGTGCGCTACCGGGGGACTTGGTTCTACATCAAGGATGATGACCTTCTGAGTAAGGCCACCTTTATGCTTCTATCGCAAATGTTCGCGCTCCGCACTGGCGATGCCCAAGGTCAGACTCCGGTTTTGACGATTCCCGTGGCGAACTAGTCGTTCGATCGATCCTTTTCGATTCCGAGAGGGGAAGTGCTCTGGCACTTCCCCTCTTTTGTTTCGGTTTCTTCCGCCGCAGACAGAATCTACGCGCACCACGATCAAAAATCGAGCCGGCTCAGATACGGTCCAGATGGGCTGAACCATCTGGAACCTCATGCCCCATTCCTCAAAAAGGGATCACTCAGCCTGATGAGGATTTACGCGAGGAGAACCGGGCGAAGGGTTAAATACCGAATTTAGGAAGTTTTGATAGTTATGGCGGGATGGGAAATGAGTCTGAGCGAGGCGGCCCAATTGGAGGCGGGTCTGCGACCCGTGCCATTTGGGCTAACGCTGCTCAGGCTCATTTCCCGCCCGTCCCAGGGGGATGCCCCAGAATCGAAGGTCGCGGCGTTGCAGGGATCGGAGCGTATCTCGATACGAATCCGATCCCTGCGCCTTGCGCTGCTTCGATTCTACGCTGCACCATAAGGATCAAAACTTACTAAATTCGGTATAAGATCAGGCAGGTTTGAGACTTCCCGAACTTCGCTTTGTCCCCGCAAGCAAACGGTTGCCTTTCGCCGCCGATCCTCACAGGATTTTGATTCGAATGGTTCGGACAAGTAAGAATAAAGAAGCTACCCTCACTGGCGTCCTTATCGGAGCCGCCGCCGCCGCAATCCTCGGAGTCATCCTCGGCTTCACCTACGAGGTCCGCAGAACTCCCGATTTAGTCCGCTCCCGCTCAGCCTTAGAAAGCGAAAAGGATCCTCTCACAGAGAGATTCCGCTTCGGCAGCACGAGCTCCTCGGGAGGGTGGCAGCAACTCATGCAATCCGCCCAGAATAGTTTGACGAGCAACCAAAGTATCAGGCTACGCGAGGGGGAGCTCAACCAGATCGCCAGCCAATATTTAAATTTCACATTGGGAAAGCAACAATCCCAGCAGAACGAGACACCTTCCTACGCCCTGCTGCCCGACACTCCCAACTTCGCCATCTCGGACAGCGACCTCCAAATGATCATCCCCTTTGAGGTGCTTTTTTTCGGTATGGAAGCCGAAGGATTTCTGATTGCCCAAGGCGACTTCACTAATGGTGGAGAAGGCCCTCACTATTCGGTTGGAGAAGCTTGGATCAACTCAGCCCGCATTCCTCCTTTTCTCGCGAAGCTCTTTGTCTCGCGGCTCGCCACATCCGTACAAGAGATGTCCAGCGACTCTCCGATCGTCACGGCCTGGTCACAGATAAAGTCGATCTCGATTGAGAACGACACCATGACTCTCCAACCCCGGTAATCCGGCTCCACTCCAGTTTCCCTCGACCGATGAAATGGATTTCCGCATCCCTCGTTTCCCTGCTCACGCTGGGAATCTCTGCCAGCTGGGCTCAAAAATCCCTAGATGTTGGCCAAACTCCCCAGTCAGACGACAAGCCCCAAATCTTCGAAGGCCGCGCCGGTACTTTTGAGTTCGTAGCGGCCGACCAAGGCTCTCTGCAGATCGCCCGCAAGATCGGGCGCCAAGTTCTGGAAGTCTGCGACGGACTCTTGACCCCGCCGCTGGAACGAATCCCAATCATCACCGTAAAACTGGCCCCCGATGGATCCGGAAATCTGGAGGGCCAATCCTACATGCTGTATCAAGACATCGCGGGAGACTACGGCCTCGCCATTGCCTGGAACGAAAATCTCTCCGCCTCCCTCTTCACCCAAGTGCTGACAGAGGCATACCTCCGGCAGCTCGTGTACACCCTATCCGACCGACAGCGAGCCGAGCAAGTTCCTGCCTGGCTGATCGCTGGTGCAAATCTTGAGGTACAGGTCGGCATCCGCCCGGCTTTGGAAGAATATCTTAAAGAGCTCGGAAAAGAATCCGAGATGGTTTCGCTGGAGGAGATGGTCAACAAGACCGACCTCGATCAATTGACACCCTCCGAGCGCATTGCCTCCTACTGGTTTCTACAACTTGTCACCCGTCAACTGGGCAAAGAAAAAGCGATCCGCAACTACTTCGACAGCATCGTCGCCGGACGTTCACCACTGGAAGTTCTGCTGCAGCTGGACGAGGAGATCGGCACCTTCCCTGGCGGAATTGAAGGATGGTGGGTGATTGGATTCCAAGACATTGTTCACCGGGAGAACGGAATCGTGCTTCCCATCACCCGAAGCGCCAAACAACTACTCATTCTCGACCGGTTCGAACTGATCGAAAACGGCGTTCCACTCATCACCACCTCGGTCGAGTTGTGGGACCTTCGGAAAAATGCGACGATCAAGCAATCCATCACCAACCGACTCCGCGACATTGAGAGCATACTGCCCAGGGTCAATCCAGTCTTCTACAACGCCTTCCGTAGCCTTGGTCTCGTCTTCCAATCCCTTCTGGACGGAAACGAGGACGAGTTCCAGAAAGCAGCGAAGAGCTTTTCCGAAGAAGTCGATTTTGCCGCCAATCTAGCCCGCGATGCAGAAATGCTCTCCGAAAATCCTCAAGCGATTCTTCCCACACCGAGTCCGGCTCCGGCGAAGCCTTCGGATGAGGGCAGCCAAGACCCAGAGCCTTCCAATGCAGCGGCTCCGGCGACCAATGTGCCCGCGAGTGCAATTCCCTCTGCGGCCACGAAGGACGATTCCTAAGCGCTCAGCGTTCCGGACGGGGGAAAAGAATCGTCTTCTCCCCAAGAGACGCTCCTTCCAGGGAAGAGCCCCACTCCATCGAATCATCCCAAAGCTCGACGGGTTGCGCGCCAACGAGATCGAAAATCCGTTCGCAGATTTCCGGCATCACCGGACGCAGGGCTCCTGCAGCCAAACGCAAGCCTTCAGCCATTAACGCCAGTGAGGTTTCGAGAATGACACGATCGGCCGGATCCTCCGACTTGGCCAACTTCCAAGGAGCTCTGACCTCAGCATAACGATTGATCGATTTGATGAAGTTGAAAATCTCTTCGAGTGCGATGTGGAAGAGGAAACCGTCGAACGCTTCGCGGGCCTTCCCCCAACAATCGATCCAGCTCTTCTTTAAGATTTCTTCGGGCTCCTCGGAAATCGTTGCGGCCGGCACCTGTCCGCCGGCATAGCGACCTCCCATGTTGAGGAGACGGCTCAGGAGATTGCCCAAGTCATTCCCGAGCTCACCATTGTAGCGGTTCAGGAATAGATCTTCGGAGAAATCGCTGTCTTGGCCGACAGTCATCTCCCGCATGACGAAGTAGCGGAACGAATCGGCGCCGAACTGATCCACCATCTCCAGAGGATTGACGACCTTGCCCGTGCTCTTGGACATTTTCGCACCTGAGAGTGTCCACCAGCCATGAACAAGAAGGTGCTTCGGCAACTCAATTCCACAAGCGTGCAGCATGATCGGCCAATAAACCGAGTGCGGAGGAAGCATGATGTCCTTGCCGATGACGTGATAGTCCGCGGGCCAAACTTCATCAAACTTAGGCGTGCCATACCCCACGGCCGATATGTAGTTCACCAATGCATCAAACCACACGTAGGTGACAAATTTCTCATCGAACGGAAGTGGAATCCCCCAAGAGAGTCGCTCGATCGGACGCGAAATGCAGAGATCGTTCAGAGGTTCCTTGAGAAATTCCTGAACCTGCTTCAGGCGGTAACGGGGATAAATGAAATCCGGATTGTCCCGCAAAAACTGAATCAACCATTCCTGATAGCGGCTCTGACGGAAATAGTAATTGCGCTCCTTAATTTCCTGAACTTCGCCAAATTCTTCAGGCCACTCACCGTCGATCTTATCCTTTTCGAGAACGAACTGTTCGGCGCGGGTGCTGTAAAAACCAACATACTCAGCCTCATAGATCTCGCCTGCGTCGTAGAGGCGCTGCAGAAGCTCTTGCACGACCTTTCGGTGGCGCTCTTCGGTGGTCCGAATAAAGTCGTCGTTGGAGATATTCAGGTCTTTGCAGAGACCAAGAAAATGCTCGGCAATCCCGTTCGTGAATTCGATAGGCTGGATCCCCTGACGCTGCGCAGATTGTTGGACCTTCTGCCCATGCTCGTCCATGCCGGTTAGGAAATACACGTCCTCGCCGACCATTCGACGACTCCGGGCAATGACGTCAGTCAGAACCTTCTCATACGCATGCCCGAGGTGGGGCATGCCGTTGGCGTAGTCAATAGCGGTGGTTATGTAGAACTTTTTCATCGAAAACCTCTAGGGAATCCCCACCCCGGCCCAAACTCAACCCCGGAAATTCCCGGATCGGGTCAAAGAGGAAGATTCACCGCAAAAATCAGGGCCAACGACAAACCTCGAAGCGATCTCTCGCCCCAACGCGGGCGATCATTCCTCGCCCGAGGGAGAATGTTTCGGCAGAGAGAACCAGACCGTCGTCCCTTTCTTTTCCTCACTCTCGATCCGCATCTCCTGACCACCGCGGCGGAGAAGGTCCCGGCAAATGAGAATCCCGATTCCCGATCCTTTCTCGCGCCCCACCGGCAAGGAAGCTCGATTTCTGCCAGCGGTCAGTATTTCCCGTATCCGCTGCGGGCTCATACCTGCGCCCTCATCCCGCACAAAGATCTCCATGGTCTCGTCGGTTTCCTCTCCCACGCCAATCAAGATCATAGACCCTTTCGGTGAATACTTGATGGCATTCGAGGTCAGATTGCGGAGGACCGTCTCGAGAATCCGTCGGTCAAAGAAGGTTTTTGTTCCCTCGGGAACCTTATTGTGAACCACGAGAGATTTACTCCGCAAAGCGGGCTGGAAAGACGATCTCACATCCTCACACAAGAGGCCGAGGTCAACCTCCTCGGCGTGCGTCATCCTCCCATGCTCACGGGAACGGACCCAGTTCAGCAGATTTTCCAGAAGGAAAAGGCTTTCATTGGAGCTCTGGTGAATCATCTCCAGTATCTCCCGCTGATCTTCCGACAATGGAGAATCGCCCGGCTCGAGTAACTCGTGAGAAAGGGAAGAGACTCCCGAAATCGGAGAACGCAAATCATGAGCAATCACGGAAAGCAGCCGATTTTTGTCTTCATCCAGCTCCCTCAACTGTTCACGAGAGGTTCGCAACTTCATGATCGCTCCAGCCAGAAAGCTTATCAGGACCGCGATAATCGCCGAACTCCCCACCATGAGAATCAGCATGGTCCGGTCTTGGTCCAAGTATCCCGACCAACCACCGACGGGGTATCCTCCGAGGATCCATTCACCATCGGGCAGTTGAATCGCGACCTTGACGGGATTATTGTCAAAAACTGCCGGATCCCCGAAAAAGACAGCTCCCGCCTCCCCTTTTCCGTCATAGCCTCTGAGAGCAATTCTGGCATTGTCCTCCGTTTCACTCAGCCCAGCGGCAGCGAAGAGCTCACTCTCCAGAATGACAATATCGGTCATTCCCCAAAATTCCCACGGGCCGTCGGTCGTCTTGTCGAAAATCGGAGTGTAACTGATGAAGGCGATCCCGCCTTCCACTAACTCGACAGGTCCGGCGACATAGGTCTTCCCGGTACGAATCGTTTGTTCGACGATGCGGCGGCGCTCCGGGTGATCCAAAAGGTTCAAGCCGATCGCCGCTTCGTGACCTTCGGTGGGATGGATTGCGGTAATCACCCC
Organism: Puniceicoccus vermicola; assembly: GCF_014230055.1. Taxonomy (NCBI): domain Bacteria; kingdom Pseudomonadati; phylum Verrucomicrobiota; class Opitutia; order Puniceicoccales; family Puniceicoccaceae; genus Puniceicoccus; species Puniceicoccus vermicola. The sequence goes on from NZ_JACHVA010000138.1 coordinate 49,612, forward strand.
ATCGGAAGCTAATGACATGGTATTGATGACCTCATCCGTCCCCACCAGTTCTGCGGCGAGATTGTGAAATTCATCGTCTTCAATTTCTGGATGGAGGGAAACATAGGCGGCAACGCTCTTGGTGTAGTAAATCCTTGCGTAGAGCTGATTCTCCAAGCTCGACCTCAAGGAAACCAAAACCTCCCCGATTCGGCTTCTCTCATCCTTTTCCCAAATCTCCTTTGACCAGCGTATGTAGGAGTAGATTCCAACCCAGAGAACGATCAAACATATCATCCCGCACAAGATCGACAGAGCGAAACGGCGCTTACCTTCTTTTTTGTCTAATGACACGGTTACAGGATGCCTGCAATAAGCCCACCCATCAACCGAATTCAATGAATCGCGCTATTCCTGAGGGGCCACACCGCCACCGGAGCTATTCAGTCAAATGACCTAGCGGCAGAGAAAAATAGAAGACGCTCCCCTTTCCTTCCTCTGCAGAGATAGAGAGACGATCTCCATTCGCGGAGATGAATTCGTCACAAATTCGCAGCCCGATTCCGAAGCCCTTTTCCTGGTGAGTTCCCCGTCTCGGCTTCTGGATTTGGCCCCGCCGCATAGCGCGAATCGACTCTTCGGAAATCCCCACCCCGCTATCGGATACAACGATGAGAACCTTTCCTCCCCGTAGCTCGGTATGGATCCGAACCTCTCCACCTCCCGGAGTAAATTTGATTCCGTTCGAGACCAAATTCCTGAGTGCCGTCTGAATCTGGGCCTGATCTGCCCGCACCCAGTGTTTCTCGTCGGCATCGTTCACCAATTGAATCTTCTTTCGACCCGCCGCTTCGGTTTGGATCCGAAAAACCTCCTCCACTTGATTCCGAATAGAATAATCGACGGGATACGGCTCGATTCGCTGCAACTGGGTAGACGCCCATCCCAGAAGGTTCTCCAGCAGCCCTTCCAGATTTCCAACCTCTTGACCCAACTCTTCCAAGAATTCTTCACTTTCCTTCTGGGTCAACTCCCCCGCCCTTAACAGATCCAGCACAGACCGAACATTACCGACCGGACCTCGCAGATCATGGCCGAGGATCGCAAAAAGCCGCTCCTTGGAATCATTGGCTTCCGCCATCTGGGTCGCTTGCTCCTCCAACTGCTTATGCTGTTTCTCCAACTGTCCATGCTGTTCCTCGAGGAGCTGCCGATAGTTGCGATTCACGACACGGAAAACCTCGAGGAAAGCGACCAGTCCGAGGAGAAAAAGAACAAGATTGGTCGCATGGTGTAAAAATGAGACGCCCGAATTACTCATTCCGCAGCTCTCATACAGAAGATACTTCGCATAGATAAAGAAGGCTCCCTCGGCGACAGAGATCGACCAGCGAGTGAGCCGATTGTCGAACATGAACATGGTGGCCACGATTCCGGTGACCAAGAAGTTCTCCGCGCCATTATCGAAAAGAACTGACGAGACAAAAAACGAGACCATGGCCGAAGCCGAAATCACGGCAAAGGAGACCCGGTACATTTGAATCAAAGTCAGGACTACCCCAAACACCCCTCCCATAAAAAGAAGCCTATTTTGGGGAACGAGAAAATCACTCCCGATCAGAGAATTGTACACCGTGAAGAATAATCCTCCGATCGCCATCGACACGGAGAGCCCGAAAGTAATGTACCGGCGGATCTTCTCTGCGATCGGCAGATGGTCCTCGGCCCGAAAGTCGAGAAATTTGAGCCAGGCCGGTAAAAGCGAATTAGAATTCATCGAATGATTCCGGAAGTTGATCCTATCGGAGCCGTGATTCCAACCCAATAAAGGCGGCGGTCAATTCCGCCCCCTGACTCAAAAATAAAAAATCTCCGAGAACGTTCCTTTTGAAACGCCCCGGAGATGAATCGATGCTAAAAATGTCTCTCTACTTCGATCCTTGAAGAATCTTCACAATCGCCTCAGCGGCCGCTTCGGCCGAAGCCGGATTTTGACCTGTTACCAGGCGTTCATCCGTCACGACCTGCTCCTGAAAATCCGCACCAGCGACAAAATCGCCTCCGCGTTCTTCGAGACGGCTCTCGAGAAGAAACGGAACCGTGTCGGTCAATCCAACAGCCTCTTCCTCTGAATTGGTAAAGCCCCCGACCTTCTTCCCTTCAACCAGGTAAGATCCATCAGAGAGCTGAATATTGACCAACGCCGCAGGACCATGACATACCGCCCCGACCGCGCCACCGCTTTCGTAAATGGAGACCGCCGTTTCCTGGAGATCGGAATCTTCCGGAAAATCCCACATTGCCCCATGACCTCCGGCGAAAAAGACAGCAGCAAATTCATCCGGATCGACTTCTTCCAAAGAGAGAGTCGTAGCGAGGCCCTCGACGGCATCAAGGTTTTGCCAGAATTCAAGGTTTACCGAATCCTCCAGATCAAAACTCTTGGGGTCCATCGGCGCAAAACCTCCCTCCGGACTCCCGAACACCACCTCATAGCCCGCATCACGGAAAACCTTCCAAGGATGGGCAACTTCGGAGAGAAAATACCCCGTTTCTTTACCGGTATCTCCCAGCTCGGAGTGATTCGTCACCACCAATAAGATGGAATCCTTCGCCCAGAGACCAGAAATCGGCAAAGCCAGCAAAATTGAAATGAAAATGAGTGAAAGAGATTGGCGAGACATAGAAGCAAACAAGCCAAAGCCCGGACAGTTTCAACTGACATTGAAGATTCTATTCCGCGCTCAAAGCTCTACCGTCCAAGTCCAGATCCCCATCGGCACGATTTGACTCATCAGTCCTACCTTTCCGCAGAGAAAAGTAGAATTGACTCCCCTCACCATCCGTTGAGTCGATCGACAATCGTGCCCCGTTGGCTGAAATAAATTGATCACAGATCCTGAGTCCGATCCCGAAACCTTTCTCCCGGTTCGTGCCTCGAGACGGTTTCTGAATATTGCCGCTGCGCAAGGTGACAATCCTCTCCGCGGAAATTCCAATCCCGCTGTCCACCACCATGATCAGGATCATATCTCCTCGATCCTTGGAGGACACCCGCACCTCCCCTTCCTGAGGAGTGAACTTAATCCCATTCGACACCAGATTCCGCAAGACCGTCTGGATTTGAGCCCGATCTGCGCACACCCAATGCGTAGAATCGACATCATTGATTAGACGAATATTCTTCCGCGAGGCTGATTCATACTGCACCTGTAACACCTCTCCAACCTGATCGCACAACCGATAGTCCACAGGATACGGAACCAACTGCTGCAACTGGGTCGAAGCCCACCCCAGAAGATTGTCGAGTAAAACCTCCAGATTTCCAACCTCCTGAATCAACTCATCTTGCAGTTTCCGGCGATCCTCTTGAGAGAGATCGTCCGATTGCAGGAATTCCAGAAAGGATCGCACATTTCCAACTGGCCCCCGAAGATCATGGCCAAGAATAGCAAACAAGCTCTCTTTCGATTCGTTGGCGAGCGTCAGCTCTTCAGCTTGCTGTTCCAAGCTTTTGTGCTCCTTCTCCATCTGCAAACGAGATTTTTGATTCACGACCCGAAAGACCTCGAGAAAGGCGATCGTCCCCAAAAGAAAAACCCAAAGGCTGACGGAATAGTAGAGTGGCGAGATGGCGAGATCATCCGAGCCCGGACTCCCGAGAAGGATCAACTTCGCTGCATTCAGAAAAATTCCGTCAATTACCGCGATAGACCAACGCACCAGTCGATTGTCGAACATGAGCATCGACGCGATGATCCCCATGATTAAGAAATTCTCGGCACCATTGTTGAAACGAATGGCCGACGAAGCGAAGGCGATCATCGCCACCATCAAAATTATACCCAAGGCCGTCCGATGCAGTTGGAAGGCCCCCAAAATGATCCCACTCAATCCGCCAGTCATCAACAGGAGATTGAGCGGCAGCAGCACATCGTTTCTGGCAAACAAATTGTAAACGAGAAATACGAACCCGCCAATCGACATCGGGATGGACAATCCCATGAGAATATACCGCCGAACCTTCTCCGAAATTGGCAGGCTACCTTTCATGCGAAAATTGAGAATGCTCAACCAGCTCGGCAACAGGGAACGCTCAATCATTGAGAGAATGTAAGACCAACGCCATCGCTGTAGGAAAATGAGAGGAGAAACAGCCATACCTGCATTTTTTTGCCACCTGAGGAGGGAGAAAGATCGAGACCATTTGAGATCCTAACCACCGTTCCGAACCACCGATTCACAATCCTTGAGGAATTGTATTTGCGAACATTCTGCTTCCCGAATCGCCCGAGCGCATTCCAACGCTTTTTGGGATATCTTGGGATCCGGATGGATTTTTGCTACTCCTTCATACAGAACGATTCTTTCTTCGGCAGATCGATCCTCCACGCCTTCAAGGGCGCATTCGACCAGAAAACAAATCTGATGATCGACGAATTTCATGGGATGAAGCGACCTCTTCTCCGAGACCCAAGCGGCTGCTGCCAACAAGCAGCACGTACATGCCGCGCTGCGTAGCCCTGCTGAAATTGGTCTAAAAGAATCAAGGTAACCTAAGCTATTCTGTGAAATATTGAATTCCCCATTTGGAATATCCCATTTCTCTTGTGCGGGACAGTCCCTACGTCTTAACTGCTTACTCCATAAACAGGCCAAAACATTAACTCAGTCAACATAAAATTGGAGCAAGGTGCAAAATTTCGCCGATAGAGTACGCAAACTTCGCAATTCCTACGGGATCTCTCAGGAAAAATTTGCCAAACGCCTGGGCATCAGCCGTGATTATTTAAGCCAGCTCGAAAATGGCAGAGAACCGGGTCGTCACGTACAGAAGATTATCGAACTCTTTGAAAGTGCCAATATTAACCCAGTAGGCAACTCTCCTCAATCAGACGAAACCGACCTCCCGGCCACACACCAAGTTAACGAAGATTCCGGAAACGAGTACTTAAAACGGAGAAAGGAGTGCGAGGAGCATCTAAAAAAATACCTCGACCGAACTGCAACCGTCCCCGGAGCGGTGGATCACGCGCTTATCCAGCTCCGCTTACACCTACCCCTTTCGGATGTCGCCCGACTTGCGAAAGATCAATTGGCCGACAAATCATCCGACGCTTCACAGGCCCAGCATTAAAGAGTTTAGAAAATCTATAAAAGGATGGCCGGAAGCTTCCCGGCCTTGACTCTTGGTTCCCATTTCGACGGGATCATCCCATGAACAATCGCTTTCGCTCTCTAGCCCTAGTCCTTTTCATCGCCGCCTTGGCCCCTTTCACCGCAGCTCGCGGAGAGACATTCGTCGGAGTAAATCTCTCGAGCCCCCTGATTTTAAGTGGAAACGCCGGGCTCTATCTCAGCGACAAGGTCGAGGTCGGAAGCATTCCCCTGCGTCCTGTGCTGGAAGGAGAAGTCGGCATCGGTGGAGGGAAAGTGATGATCGGGATGGACTCGATCGGCGATGGTCTCGGTTTCGGCGTTAAGGCCAGTGTTCTCCGGACCTGGTTCGAACCAATTGGTGCCGATAGAAACGTCACCTACATGGGGGTCGAGCTTCAAGGAAGTCTCTCTTCCTTTGTCCTCTCGCTCGGTGGATACCGTCGAGTAGAAGGCGACGGAGACGGATGGCTCGGCGCAGTCTCCATCGGACTCCGGATCTAAATTTCCGATTCCCCGAGGCCCGTCAACCGCCTCAGCTGCGGGGGCCGCTCACGGGAAACGCCACAGGCTGGCAGCCTGTGCTACCTTGAATCGACTTTTCCGCGATCCGACGATCGCTCTGCAAACGGGTCTGCGCTCAACACTTCCCATTTCCAAGGATCCGCCGAATCAAAAACTCTCTTCGAGGGTACGCCCGTCGAGATAGCGACGGACCAAGTCGACGAGAACCTCAACTGAGAACGGTTTGGCCAAAACCTCGTTCATGCCAGCTTCGACACATTCGCGAATCTGATGCTTCATAGCATTTGCCGTCACTCCAATGATGGGAATATCCCGAAATGCCTCACCTGCTTCTCCACTCCGAATGCGCAGCGTCGTTTCGATTCCATCCATGACTGGCATCCGAACATCCATGAGGATAAGGTCATATGGTTCCTTAGGCAGGAGCTCGAGGACAATCTGGCCATTGCGAACCGTTTGATAGGAGAGATTCGCCTTTTTAAGGATCATCTCGATAACCTCCTGATTGATTGGATTGTCCTCGGCCACGAGAACCTTCTGGCCCTTCAGTTTCACATCCGCCCAACCCTTGTCATCGACTTTGACCTCTTCTCCGCAAGTTTTGAGAGGGGCCGAAACCCAGAAATGCGATCCCTCGCCGGAAACGCTCTCCACACCGATATCTCCTCCGAGCCAATCGACCATGGCCCGGCAAACCGTGAGCCCCAATCCCAATCCAGACTCTCCCGCAGATTCATCCGAACTCAGGCAAACGAAAGGATCAAAGATCTCTTTCACATTCTCCGGAGAAATCCCCATTCCGGTGTCTTCCACTTCACACAGAAGAGTCAAATTCTTGCCGTCTCTACGATCGACCGAGAACCGGAGGTCGACCGCCCCCTTTTCCGTGTAGCGCAAAGCATTCTCGATAAGGTTCGCCAAAATTTTCCGCAGATGGATTCGCTCCCCAAAAAGGAGATCCGGAACGTTAGGCGCTGTATGGACCCGGAAAACCAATCCCTTCTCCTCCATCCGGGGGAGAAAAGACTCGCTCAATTCGCGCACTAGTTTTGAAAGCCGGAAGTCCACAGGTTTCCGGATCAAATTTCCGGATCGCATCTCGGATATCTCCACCAAGTCGTCGGAAGCCGAAAGGAACATCTCACCAATTTCCGAAACCGATCGCACCCAACCTGTTTCCTCCTCAGACAAACTCTTCCGGGAGAGAACTTCGGTCATCCCAATCAATACATTCATCGGAATCCGAAGCTGTGTCCCCATATTAGCAAGAACTCGATTCTGGGCGAAAAGAGCGGCCTCCAGCGAACGAGTCTTTTGCTGCAACTCCAACTGCAATTGATGCTCTCGATCCGCCAGTTGAACCGATCCAAAGACCCAGAACCCTGTGTCCTCCCGTGGTTCTGCATATCCCGAAATGACGACCCGATGCCGATCTCCGGAAAGTGTCCGAATTTCCAAGTCCTCCGTAAAGTTTTCTCCACTTAAAACCGCTTTCTGAAGGGAATCGAAAAGAGCCCTCCGCGACTCTCGGGACGGAAAGAAGAGAGGCATACGCCAGAGACTCGATTCAAAATCAGCAGGGACCCCAAAAATCTCGCGAACTTCGGGAGTCCAGACCAGATTGCGCGTATCTGGATCGATTCCCCAGCCGCCCGTCCTCGTCACCTTGCAGGTCAACGCATCCAAGTCGAAGCCCTTCTTCCCTCCGGGCGCTTCGAAATCGCTATGAGTAATTCTGAGATGCTTGCGCCGCACCAGCGAAACGAGAAACGAGGCTACGAGCAAGGAGACACCTCCTCCAACAGCGGCAGACTTCGCGACCTCGGTTTTCCACAAGGTCCCTTCGCTTTCGACTGCCCGAAGCTGCAGGTAAAGAGGGCTTCCAAAGAAAAATCCTGGTATAACCAAGTCTTCAATCGATGCGGAATAAGAGGCGAGTTGCCCCACGGGAATATCTCCGGAATCCGCCTCCGCACCTTCGAAAAACCAACGATTGAGGGTTAGAGAAAAGGAGGAAACTTCCTCCGCCAGCACACCAAGATCCAAACGAAGCGCCATCAATCTCTGAGAGGTCGGACTTTCTCCTGGGTCATTCAGCAGGGAGACAAAAATGACGAACCCTGAATCTTCACTCTCTCCCGGCCCATCGGAAGCAGGCCACCACACGACCGCTTCGCCGGAATTCTTTGCCGCGAGAATTGCCTTATTCCTCTCAGGTCCTGCCCGGTTCCCTAAACTCTTCCAAGGCTCCCCTTTTGGCAAAGAGTCTCTTGTAAAAGAAAATGCCTCGTGCTCTTCGGTTTCCTCTTCTGAAAAGACTCGTATTGCCACCACGCCCGAGTGCTCGAAGGCTTCTTCGCAGGCGGCTTGGAGAACCTCTCGATCCCCTCCCTTTTCTGCATTGGCAAAAAGGGCCGCCAAAAGAGGAATCTCATGCTCTTCCAGCGTGTGCAAAGTCTGGAAAAGAAAATATCCCTCCCGAAATGACTTCTCTAAAAAAACCTCCTGCGCCTCGACTCGAAGACGATGCTGATAGTTCCAAGAGAAGAATCCGGTAAGCACCAAACCCGCAACTCCCAGAGCCAAAGGCTCAAGGCAATTCCAAAGAAGACCATTCCTCCGTGTCTCCCTCTCTGATCGAATCCAAAAGAGGACTCCCATCCCTATAATCAAGGCAACGGACCCGGCCCCCATCCAAAATAAATGAGATCGGTCCTCCGCAAATAAGACATTCCATTGGGCAAGCGGAAAGGTCGCTGATGCCACAACCTCAACTCCTTCGCCTTCCCGCGAAAATACCGGTGCACTCGTGGCGACTTCGCCTCCTCCAGCCCCTCCCAGGAGCGTGTAAGGCTGCCCATTTTGGAACACAACCTCCGAGCACTGGATGGATCGCTCATCGATGGAAATCGAGCCCGCCGATTCATTTCCCCATGAGGAGACCGCACGTAAGGTTTCGTCACCGTCTCGAGTATAAAGCCATACGTTCGACGCACCATAGATCTCGCGAAAACTTCTCACATACTGTGAGAGAAGCTCCCGCTCGTGCCCTTTTCCCGGCTCAACAGTATTCAAAATTGTATCTTCCTGAAAATTCCGAATCTCCCGCACCAAGGAATCAAGGCGTCCGGCTACTTCGACCGCCACTAACTCCTCAGCCCTCGACTCTGCGCTGCGATCCAAGACCGCGACAAAAATCCCAACCACGATGATCGAACTTATGACAGGGAGAAATGCTCGGGGTGATTTCACTATTTAACGAACCCGGAAAAGAAAAAGAGAAAGGAGAGAGAGAAATGATCGAAGATACCGACAATCAATTTACCTCTTTTTAACAATCCGGGACAAAGGGTCAATTTATTTTAAATAATTTTTACACAACTTCAATCAGCCCCGTTTCTTCTACTCTTTTTGTAAATCGGAGTATCTCTTGCGTAACAAAATTTCCTGTGCCAACTTGAGCGCATGTCTTGGACTGGCCTTACCCTCCCCATCCTACTCCTCTTTCTTACGTCTGCGAGTGGTCGTGAAATCCGCGGCACCATTACCGAAAGCGAACCAGCGAAACAACAGGTCTCCCTCACTCTGGAATCTGGAAAAACCCTGGGTCCGCTCGAAGTCGGCTCTGGGGACGCAGCCATCGGATATGAGAATCAAGAAATCGTTGGCGATCTCACTGAAAGCGGAAAAACGATGCGTTTGACCCACATCTGGCCCGATAATCAAATTCTGGCCAACGCGATGGCTGGCGTGAATCGCTCTCTCATCCGCAACGCAGCCACTCTTGGGCGAAACGATAGCTTAGTCCGAGGCGACTATCTTCCCGATTTCGCTCTCTATAACCAAAGAGGCGAGCCCGTCTACTCTTCTCATCTGCGCAAGAGCCCGACCGTCCTCACCTTTCTCTTCACACGCTGTGGCGATCCAAACATGTGTCCCGCGACCGCTGCCCGACTCTCCGAACTTGGTGATCGAGCAGCGAAGGCGGGTTGGGATCAGGCCCGCTTTGTTGCAGTCTCTTTCGATCCCGAATACGACACCCCGGGGGTTCTCCACCAATATGGTGAGGTCATGGGGATGAATACTCCTTCCTTCGAACTTCTGACCGGAGATCCCGAGGCGATCGAGGCCCTGCTCCGCTTGGTCGGGGTTCGCACCTTCGATGAGGACGGCACGATCGTCCACAACCTCGTGACCCTACTTACCGACAGTCACGGACGTATCGTTCTCCGCCAAGACGGAAGCCGCTGGTCAGCCGATGCGATCTACGAACGCTTAGAGGAGATGAACGAGTGAAGACCTCCACCAAAAAATGGGGCATGATCGGGGGACTCACGATTGGTTTTGCCGCCCTCTTCTTCGGCCTCCGGGCGATCCCCGTCTCCGAGTGCAAATTCCTCCACTATGAAGCGGTCGAGAACTCTCTCGGGTCAAACGACGAACTCTGCAGTGTCGCCCCGGTTCCCTTTGTCGATGTAGAAGCCAATCCGTATCCAGTCGAGTTGAAGATTCATTCCATCCGGCCCACGGAAAACGAGGAGGTCGCAATGCGCTTTTCCATTCTCGGCCCAGACGGCAGCCCATTACTGCCCCATCAACTCGCCGTGACCCATACCCGTCGTATTCACTTCATGCTCATCGACGAGTCGCTCAACTCCTACCATCACCTCCATCCCGAGCCTCTCGGCGATTCGGGAGACTATCGTGTCACCTTCGTTCCCCGCTCCAAGGAATACCGCTACTTCGCCGAGTTTGTCCCCCTCCAGACACGACTCATCTCGGTCGCCGATGGCTCCTTTGAGGTATCTCCCTCACAAGTCGTCTCCACCGAATCTGAAGTGCCGATCCAATTCAATTTGAGTGGGATTGAGCAACCGCTCCGGCCCAACAGCGACCATCGACTCACCCTGCGATTGGCCAATGAAAAGAAAGGTCGCGCACTCCCCCTGGAAGAGACAATGGATGCCTACGCCCACCTCGTCGGATTCGAGGATTCACTTTCTGGATACGCCCACATGCACCCTCTCACCGTCGACCCTACGATTGGCGAAACCGCTGAGATGGAATTCCTATTTCATCCGACGCGCAGCGGAAATTTCCGCATCTGGGTTCAAATTCGTGCGGAAGGAAAAGACATCTTCCGCCCCTTTGACGTTCAGGTCCTGTGAGTCGACCCAAAATCTCTCCACTTTGGCTGGGAATCCTCATTGGCATCCCCACCCTCGCCGCTTTACTCCTGCATAGCTGTAGCGCCGACTCCCACGAACTCACCGAATTCAGCGAAACTTATGAAAAACTTCACGAAGCAGGTGATGTCGAAGGAATTCTCGATCTGATCGAAATCCAAGGCCACGATCCAGCGGTTGAGCGTCAAGTCCGCCGCGCCCTGAGCGAGGAAACCCGATGGCCCATCGCCCGCACACGCTTCGAATCTCTATCTCCAGAGGAAACTCAAACGCTCAGTGCCAGCTACCCCGCTCCTCCGCAGTGGCGATTCCTCGTCACCTTGGACACCGAAGATCACCTCACGGCCTCCTGGCTCGTCGGAGAGACCCCCGAAGGGATCCGGCTCTTGCTAAAGGGCCAGTAAGAAACTTGGCCAAAGCCGCAGGAGTGCGGCCCCTGCCTTATTTGCGGAACTGATGACCGGCTGGAACTTCGATCGCACGGAGGGAGCGTTTGACGGCCTCCTCGGCTGAAGTTAACTCGATTCCGGCCGAGAGGATCTTTCCGGTCTCCATGACACAATTCGAGCGCGGGGTCTTGGCCGCGATCTTCATGAATTCTTCCTCGGACTCGAAAAAATCGAACTCTTCGGGGAACGGGTTGGCCAATCCCAGAGACTTTCGGCGCTCCCCTTCTTCCTTGATCCATTGAACGACCTGCGAAGTCAGGATCGAGCCAGGTTGGGTTACATTATAGGTCCCGGGTTCTGCTCCCTTTTCCCAAAGCTCGAAACAGGCACGAACGTATTCCCCGAGGTGGGAAATGGAGTTCTCCGCCTCGAGCAGACGGGCATAGGCCATGACTTTGACCAAGTAACTCCGTGGGCTCACCGTTTCGTCGAAAGGAATGCGCAGGCGCCAGATGTAGCAATTCTCTGCCCCGTCGAGGACTTCCTCTCCGAGTGCTTTCGTTCCGCTATAGAAGCTGCAGGGTCCGTCGCGAAAAGAAAAATTGGGCTCGTCGACCTCATCGAATCCACGACCGGAAGGATGCCGGCCCGAGAAGATGCAACCCGAAGAAACATGGCCCCAAGTCACCCCCTGGTCCTCACAGGCCTCACGAATGATTCCCGGCAGGACAGCATTTCCCTGCAGAGTTTCAGCCTTGTGCAGCTCGCAAGCGTCCACGTTCGGCTTGCCAGTATATCCAGCGGCGTTGATCAGAAAAGCGGGCTTCTCCTCAGCCAGAAGCCCGATTAACGCATCTTTCTGCGAATAATCGACCTCCGCCCGGGAAACATTGCGAAAGGAGATACCACGCCCCGACAGATAGTCTTGAAACGCCTTACCGACATATCCCGAACCACCGAGAAGAAGAATTCTTTGCGAGTTAGCACTGCTCATCGAAATACCATTGGAGACGAAAACGCTGGGGACAACTGCAAAAAAAGGCCCCTCACGCAATGGTGAGAGGCCTCTTGAAGAAGTCGTCTTCCGCGTAGCTTAGAAGGTGTAAGCAATACCGAAGCCGTAGGCAATGTGGTCGCCGGGGAACTTAGCCGATCCCGAAGGTGTCGTGTTCGAGGCCGGCGTGAAGTAATAGTCGACGTCAATATCGACCGAGACGTAGCGGATATACAGGTTAACCGAGAGGTGTTCGATAATCTGATAATCAACCCCGCCCGCGATCACGAACCCGGTGGAGTTGTCCGCATCGAAGCGATTGATGACGGTATTTCCGCCGTCGGAGAAAGTCCAATCATCCTTCGCGTTAAAGTCAGCGCTGTAGAAGGCAACCCCGACTTCGGCGAAAGGAGTGAAGGCACTGCCGTTCTCAAAACGTCCGAACCCATAAAGGATGGGACCGCTCAGATCGAAAGTTCCATCCCCTCCTCCACTGTCAAGGGTCACCACCTTGAACTGGTCGTAGGATAAACCAAACCCGAAGTAAGGAGTAAGGGCATACTCCGCATAAAAGTAAACGGGAGCCGGATCCTGATCTTCGGTGGTCCGGTTTAAACTACCGATGAAGGATCCACTGAACTCATCGCCGCTCTCCGTATCCGTCAAAGAATACCAGAGCATGCGGGTTCCCACCGTCAACCGGTCATGAATATAGGTCTCGTAAAAAGAGTCTTTTTTGGAGACCGGAATTCTTTCCCTCTTTTTGGGAGCGGGAGTCACCTTCACGGTTTCTTCTTCCGCAACCATCGAACCTCCGCTGTCTCGGATCACCGTATCGGTCTCGGTCACCGTATCGGCGTCAGAGCCTGAGCCGACTTTGGCGGTCGTTTCGACCTCGTCAGCCGAGAAGTCTCCATTCATAGGAGCTTCCGGTTCCGGAGGCGGAATTTCGGAAACTTGACCGTTAAGCTGAGGAACAATCAAAGTTCCCACTGCGAGAATAGCGGAAACGAGACAAGAAGCACTAGAATCTTTCATGATTTGAGATCGGAGTTAATGATCGGAGCAGGTTCTAAACCAATATCCTGTAAAAAATGCAAATCCTATCTTTCGGCGACCGCCCGCGCCGGAATGCCCACCGAAACGCTACGAGGAGCAATATCCCGATTCACGACCGCCGAAGCTCCTACCACCGAACCGTCTCCAATCTGGACGCCATCGAAGACCACCGCATGGGCAGCCACCCAGACATCATCACCGATGACCACGCCCCCCTTGCCCTCAAAGTCATACTGGAGATTCATGGGAATATCCGTCCGATCCGTTCGATAAGTCCCCCCTCCGAGGATATAAACATACGCCGCGATCATAACATCCTCTCCGATCTCGACCTTATTCGAGGAGAAGACTTCGGAGTGAAAACCGATATTACTGCGGGCGCCGAGACGAATGGTTCCGCCCTTGCAGGAAAGGATGGAACCCCTTCCGATGAAAACACCGTCGGCCAGCTCGATCCCCGAATGCTCATCCCCTTTCGCATCCAGCATCACCCCATCGTCAATGATCACGCCGGAACCGATCTTGATCTTACCCGGATGACGTAGGACCACATCGCGGCCGAAGACGACTCCGCTGCCGCACTCCCCCAGCAGAAATGGATAGAGCTTCTTGCGCAGGACCAATCCTAAGGCCCCCGGAACCCACGACGCCATCAACTGGACCATTTCATAAAGAAAAAGATCCCGCCAGCGCCGCGAGCCGATCACCAGATCCTGGTAGCGGCGGAGACTGGATTCCTTCTCACCAGCAATCTCCGACTGGACCTTGAAGCGCTTGGATTCGGACATGCGGTTCAACATAGGACTCTACGAGACCCCGGCAAGACTAAGCGGTGAAACGCCGAAAGTTCGCCCGGGCCCGAGAAAGGACCGCCCCGACACAGCGTCCGGATAGCCTTCCATTCAAGGAGTCGTTCATGTCCAAAGAACCCCTCCACCAGCTGGAGCGGGTTCCCCCTCCCCCTCTGCAAACCATATCCTCACACACACGCCTAATGCTCTGGACGGTCTCGAAAACGCAAGAACATGGGAGCGAGGAATTTATTCGGCTCCGCATGCAAATCAGACCTTTCGCCTTAGATTCTGAGGGAAACTTTTCATGCGCAGCCAATCTGACGGGGCGGAATGAATTCCGCGCTCCATTTTAGCCGCACTCTTCCAGAGCAACTCGGAGATTTTACAGAAAACGTTAGTCCAGGAATTTGTGTGTAAGGATATGCTGCAAACAAGGGAGCATCCTGGAAGAGGCGTGGAGTTTTGGAACCAGCCGGTCCCATGTTCTTCGGCCTTCCGGGAACGCAGTGCTTCAGACTGCAGGCGTAAGCAACAGAACGCACCGAAAACGCGAGTCGGAAGCACCGCGCTCCCCTGAAGCCCTCCGCGGTTTTCTCACTAAATGGCTGCAATTGAGAAGTGAAGTCCCCGCCCTTCTGATTACACCCCCACGAAAACCAATCCTGCATTCATGTTTGACGCTGAGAGAGCCATCCTCTTTTCTTTTCGGTTTTCCCAATTAAGAAACGACCGAAACCACTGTGGACATAGAGATCAAAGAAGTCACCGAGACCCGTCGCGAGGTACTCGTCACATTTGCGCCCGAGGATATCGCCAAGGAAGAGAAGACCATTCTCGGCGAATTTACCCGCCATGCCAAGATTCCCGGATTCCGCCCCGGCAAGGCTCCAGAGCACCTGCTCCGCAAGCGCTACGGCAAGGACATTCAGGAAGAACTGAAGCGCAAAGTCCTGCAGGCCGGCTACCAGAAAATGGAGAAGGACGGCGACCTGAAGATTTTGAACCTCGTCGAAGTCGACGATCCAAAGCTCGACGGCGAAGAACCAGCCGTCATGAAGCTCGTCGTCGACATCAAGCCCTCCTTCACCACTCCGGAATACAAAGGCCTCGCCCTTGAGCGCGAGCCCGCCGAAGTGACGGAAGAAGAAATCGATCAAGCGATCGAAATGACCCGCGCCCAACGCGCTGAGTTTAACAAAGTCGAACGCGCTGCCGAGAAGACCGATTACGTCCGCTGCTCCTACGTCGGAAAGATCGACGGAGAAGAGATCGCCGAGCAAGTGTCCGAGCGTCCGATGTACGGCACGCAGAAGAGCACTTGGGAAGAAGCTGGCGCTGAAGATGCCCCCGGCATCAGCGAAATCGCCGCCGCCCTCGTAGGGATGAAGGAAGGGGACACCAAGACCGTGGAATCGACCTTCGCCGACGACCACGAAGTTGAATTCCTTCAGGACAAAACCGTTTCCTACGACCTCGAAGTTCTCGAAGTCCGCGAGCGCAAGCTCCCGGAAATGGACGAAGAGTTCCTCAAGACCCTCAACGTCGAGACCGTCGAGCAACTCCGCGAGCAGACCACCGAGTCCCTCAAAGGTCAGAAGGAGCAGGCCGGCCAAAACCAACTGCGCCAGGAAGCCACCAAGAAATTGGCCGACATGGTCGATTTCCCGGTTCCCGAGAGCATCGTTGCCGCCGAGACCAATCAGATTCTCTCCAACTACATGAGCCGCCAGATGCAACAAGGCGCCAGCCAGGAGGATTTTGAGAAGAATCGCGAAGCACTCTTTGCCAGCGCCAGCGAGGAAGCCAACCGCAAGGTGAAGCTCGACCTCATTCTCGATGACATTGCCGACGCCGAAAAAGTCGAAGTCACCGAAGAGGACATGAGCAACTTCCTCTACAGCTACGCGATGCAGACCCGCCGCTCCCCCGACGAAATCGTCAAGGAACTGCAGAAGGACCGCGCCCGCGTGGTCGATATCCAGCGCAACATTCGCCGGAGCAAGGCTGTCGGCAAAGTCATCGAAGCTGCCGAAATTACCGAAACCGCGGCCAAATCCTGATCACGCGCTTGCAAGATCGCCCTTCCTCGCGGTTGATTAGAGGGACACCGTAAACCTTTAAAACCAATAAGAAAAAGTGAGCTATTTACCACTTCCCTACGTCTACGAACGCGAAGGCCGCAATGAGCGAGCCTGGGACATCTACAGCCGCCTCCTCCGCGACCGGATCATCTTCATCGGCACGCCGATCAATGATTACGTCGCGAATGCGGTGATTGCCCAGCTCCTCTTCCTGCAAATGGAAGACCCGAAAAAGGAGATCCACATCTACGTGAACTCTCCCGGCGGGAGCGTGACCGACGGCATGGCGATCTACGACACCATCAACTTCGTGAAGTGTGACGTCGTCACCTACTGCGTCGGACTCGCCGCCAGCATGGCTACCGTCCTCGTCGCAGCCGGCACCAAGGGCAAGCGTTTCGCTCTGCCCAACAGCCGCCTGATGATGCACCAACCTTCCGGAGGCGCCGGTGGACAAACCGCCGACATCTCGATTGCCGCCAAGGAAATCCTTCGCTGGAAAAAGACCCTCAACGAGGTCCTCGCCAAGCACACCGGCCAAAAGGTCGAGCGCATCGAAAAGGACTCGGACCGGGACTTCTATCTCTCGGCGCCCGATGCCAAGGAATACGGCCTTGTCGATCACGTAATCGCCAGCACTAAAGAAGCCGACACCGAGAAATCTTAATGGCTAAACCGACCAAGATGACCTTTTGCTCGTTCTGCGGGAAATCGCAGAATGAAGTGCAGAAAATGATCGCCGGCCCTGCCGGAGTCTACATCTGCGACTCCTGTGTGAACGTCTGCAAGACGATCATCGACCGGGAGCTGGGTGAAGAAGTCAAGAAGCCCGAGGGAAAGGAGCAGCAGTTCAACCTCCTCCGCCCTTCCGAGATCAAAGGCCGACTCGACAAGCACATCATCGGTCAGGACGACGCCAAAAAGACCCTCTCCGTCGCCGTTTACAACCACTACAAGCGGTTGCAGGGCGACGACACCAACGAGAACTCGTTCAGCGACAAGTTCTCGGATATCGAGATTGAGAAGAGCAACGTTCTCCTCATCGGCCCCACGGGCAGCGGGAAGACCTTCCTCGCCCGCACACTGGCCAACATGCTCGACGTCCCCTTCGCCATCGCCGACGCCACGACCTTGACCGAGGCTGGTTACGTTGGAGATGACGTGGAGAACATCATCCTCCGCCTCCTCCAATCGGCCGACTTCGATCCGAAGAAAGCTGAATGCGGCATCATCTACGTGGACGAAATCGACAAGATCGGCCGTAAAACCGATAACGTCTCGATCACCCGCGACGTCTCTGGAGAAGGAGTGCAACAGGCTCTCCTCAAGATTCTCGAGGGAACCGTCTGCAATGTGCCACCACAAGGGGGCCGCAAGCACCCGAATCAGGAATACATCCAGGTCGACACCTCGAAGATCCTCTTCATCTGCGGAGGGGCTTTCGTCGGACTCGACAAGATGATCATGCGTCGCTCGGCGAAGAAGTTCGTCGGATTCACCCCGGGCTCCGCCGCTCTTCCCCAATCGGGCAAGAAAACGATCTCTCCCGAGGAAGAAGAGGAAATCCTCCGTCATGTGGAACCCGAAGATTTGGTTCAATATGGCCTCATTCCCGAGTTTATCGGTCGCCTTCCCGTGGTTTCCGTTCTGCGCGAGCTGACCCGTGAAGATTTGGAGCACATCCTCCTCAATACCAAGAATTCCCTCATCCAGCAGTATTCGAAACTGCTGTCGATGGATGGAGCTGGCCTGCGGTTCACCCGCGACGCCATTGGCGCGATTGCCGAACAGGCGATCGAACTCGGCACTGGTGCCCGCAGCCTCCGTTCCATTCTCGAGAAGCTGATGCTCGAAGTGATGTACCAGATTCCAGACGATCAAAACATTGCCGAAGTCGTCATCAACCGGGCTGTCGTCGAAGGCAAAAAACGCCCAACCCTGAAGCGGAAAAAGCGGGAAGACCGGAAACAGGATGCCGCCTGAGCCGGCCAGAAAGAAAAAGAAGGTCGATTACGAGGCGCTGAACGCGCCTCTGATGCAGATCCCCGGAATGAAGGTGGACGCCGTGCGCGCTCTCCTCAACGCCGGAGTGCGTGAGATCTACGAACTCAGCGGTCGCGCCCCGGAGGTCCTATTCGAAGAGTCCCGCGCGAAAGACCCGGAAATCAATCCAGTCCTTCTCCCCTACTTCCGTATGGCCGTCTACTACGCCGAGACCGACCGTCCCGACAAGTCGTTGATGAGCCCCTACGCCTGGGAAAGCTGATAGGCGACGGAGAGACACAGCAAAAGTACCACAGGCTGCCAGCCTGTGCCGCAAATCGAGAGCTGGAAGCTCTCGCTACTTTGGGCAGCCAACGCTCTCGCATGACTTGAGTTGGGCGATCCCCAAAAGCAGATTTCCCGTACCTGCTCAGCTTTCGCTGCGCGGCTTCACCTTTCCGAACTCAATAGAGGAAACGAAACTAATTTTTCCCTGAAAAGACAGCGACGGAACTGAGAGGCAACGCATAGGCGCAACAAAAGTACCACAGGCTGCCAGCCTGTGCCGCAAATCGAGAGCTGGAAGCTCTTGCTACTTTGGGCAGCCAGCGCTCTCGCATGAATTCAGTCGGGCGACCCCAAAAAGCAGATTTCCCGCACCCGCTCAGCTTTCGCTGCGCGGCCTCACCTTTCGCAACCGCAGGAGGACCGCCGAGAGCCAAACGGGGATGGCGCAGTTAAAAACGGCTACCCCACCGGAGCCACCGCTTCACCGATTTGCTCATCAGCCGAAACTCATTAAACTGTCATCCATGGACTCGGAAATTCCTTATTCACTACCGGACACCGTTCCGGGGATGACGCTTCCCAACGTGGTCCTGTTTCCACAGGCCACGATCCCGCTGTTCATCTTCGAGCCTCGCTACCGCAAAATGCTGGCCCAAGTGCTCGAGGGAGACAGCCTCATGATTCTGGCGACCCAAGATCAGGAACGGGCCCGCCACGAAGACACCTTTGAGCCCTACCATCCGTCTGCCACTCTCGGCTTGGTGCAATCCAGTCAGAAGAACCCCGATGGCACCTCCTCTATCCTCGTGCAGGGATTGATGCGGGTGACCGCCGAGACGACCTACCAAGAAGATCCATTTCGCATTTTCTCCATTCAGCCTGTTCACAGCGAACCCGGTGCCAGCCCCCTCGAACTCGAGAAGCACGCCAACCACCTCAACGCGCTCGTTCAACGCCGTTCTGAGCTCGGAAGCAAAATTTCGAAGGAAATCCTCCGGTTTTTCGAGAAAATCGATGATCCTGAAATCCTGGCCGATGTAGTTTCCCACTCCCTAATCCCCCAAACGGACAAGAAACTGCAGTTGCTACAAACCTTGGTCGTCCAGAAGCGCTACGAAATTCTCTTCGAATACCTCCGGAACGAAATTCGCGAACTCGAACTCATTTCCAAGTTGAAAGGAAACTTGGGCGAGGATCGCATCGGATGGAACTGAGCGAGCATTCTCCCATAAAATCCGATTTTGTGAAAAGAAGTTGGGGAAAATCGGTTGACAGGTCCCCCAAAAAGCTCATTCTCCTCTCTTTTTCGTCATGAAAGTCGTCTCTTCCATCAAGTCGCTCAAACACCGTCACCCTGACTGCCAAGTCGTGCGCCGTCGTGGCCGGATCTACGTCATCTGCAAGACCAATCCGCGCTTCAAAGCCCGCCAAGGCTGATTCGGAACCCAAACATTTTCCCGAGATGAAAAAAGATATCCATCCCGACTACACTCCGACATGCTTCGTCGACGTGTCCACCGGAAACCGCTTCATGACCCACTCGACCGTCAAAGCTGACCGCCGCGAAGATATCGACGGCGTCGAGTACAAGATGATCATTTGCGACATCACTTCCGATTCCCACCCGGTCTTCACCGGTGAGAAACGCTTCGTCGACACCGCCGGACGCGTTGAGAAGTTCCAAAACAAGTTCCGCCGCGGACGCCGCTAAGCGAACGAAGTTTCCATTCAATTTCCGAAAAGGCACCCTCTCGAGGGTGCCTTTTTTTTGAAGTAGCTGGGTTGCTTCAGCGCCCACCTCAAAAACGGCGAAGCGATTGACGAATCGCAATGTTTTCTCCAGCCGATGCCGCCTTGGCCGTATCCGCGCAAGGCTGAAGCCATGGCCAAATGGCCAATTTAAGGATTTTAGCGGGGAAATTTTGACATTGGCGACTTTTGAAGAGGAACCCCTGAAACTAGTGTCATTCAAGCCATGCCCCACGTAGCTGGGTTGCTTCAGCGCCCAGCCAGTGCGTCAGCCCTCTCCGATTGTTTGGCTTCGCAGAACCGACCCCCATCCATCGTCCGAGTGACAGCAAAGGGCGCTTAAGCGACCCTTCGACTTCACCTCAGAACCCAAAGGACACCGAAGCCCCCCAATAAAGGTAATCCGTATAGCCACTGTCCTCGCGACCCGAATAACGGGCTCCGAGCGAAGCAGAAGACACCTCGTTAAACTCATAGACCAAATCAACGTAGACTTGGAAGTAGCCGTAGGAATTCTCCGGTTTTCCGGGAGCCTGATCGCTATTGGCATCATTAGCCTGGGCCAACCCGCCCTTGAATCCCGTCTGCAACGAACTCTTCTCCGCAAGGCGAAACTGCTCTCCTACCGAGAGCTCCACCAAAATCTGCTCGAGGGCAAAATTGTAATAGACGAAAGCAGCGGGCCGCAGCGGAAGATCCGCAATGATTCCAAGGAAAGGCTCTTCCTCTTCGCTGGGAACGGATCCATCATCGGGGAACCAATAATAAGTAAGCCCACCCGACAGAGCAAAAATCGGCGTCAGGGGCAGACTATAACCCGCGTAAAAATTAACTTCGTCAGAAGGCTCACCACTGATGTCCTGACTCGCCCAAACGCCCCCATATAGGTCCCCTGGCCCCAAAGGATGTCCAGCTTCCAAACTCGGCTGAAACGACTCTTTGCCCAGCTCCTCTCCCCGAAAAATGTAACGCGATTCAAAGGAGAGAACCGTCGAGAGAGAAAGATCCTCCAAAAAATAGTTCTGGGCGGACAGCGAAGAAACCACACCCCAGCATCCCGCAGTCAGGAGAAATATTCTGCTCGTAGAAGTCGCAATCATCAGCAAAGAAGCTGGCCTCGGAGAAGGGCGAGAGTCAATGCAACAGTCGAAAGCGCAGGCAGGTCGAACAGGAGACTCGAATAGACCGGGCAAGGCTGAAGGCCCAGGCCCCAACTGTAGGTGGGTCGCTTCAGCGCCCACCGGGGCCCGCCGAAACGAAATCCGATGCTTCGACGCAGTGCAATAAATAGCGCGCCCAAACATAGCAACTCAGAGCTATCGAAGGAACCTCAAGACCCCCATGTAGAATTCCACTCAATCGGACTGTTACCGAGTGGGAGTGACGATGAGAAACTTCATCTCCGAATGCTGCATCCAGAATCAAGGATTCGTCCCAGAGCATCCGTGGGCAAGGCTGAAGGCCATGCCCTACCGGGAACCCGCCAAAACAAAACGCAAGGCTCCTTCATACCCAACGGACCGAAATGAACTCCGCGCTCCGACTCACCGTCTACCGGCAACCGTCCACCGTCCTCCGATCACCGTCGACTGAACACCGACCACCGTCCACCGACTACCGATCACCGTCCACCGCGGCACCGTCGGCCGCTTCGCGGGACTGGATACGGATGGCGCTGAGACCAGCCTTGCGGGACCAGTCCATGACTTGGGTCAGCGTCTTGACCGGAGTATCTTCATGGACGGCGAGGAGGACTTTGCGATCGGGATTGGCTTCCCCGGCCACTGACAGGGCCTTCTGGAGGCCGTCGGCGCTAATGGACTGCTCGTTGAGGAAGAGGTCTCCGTTCTCGTCGACGATGAGGCGGAGGTCTCCCCGCGACTCGGAGCTGCCTGCGGTTTCGATGGAGGGAAGCTCGAGGTTGAGCACTTTCGGCTCCCGAAACTGCATGGTCATCAGAAAGAAAAAGATGAGGACCATGAGGACGTCCACGAGAGGGACGATGTTGATCTCGGCCCTGCGCTTGCGGGTCCGGGAACGAAGCGTCATGACTCCGAGGCCCGCCGTGAACGCGCGACCAAATGTTCGACCACTACTTCCAAGCGAGCCGCATGGTTATCGACCTTCCGATTGAAATAGGCAGAGGCCACCAGAGCGGGAATGGCAATCGCCAGCCCAAGAATCGTGGTCGTTAGAGCCAGCGAAATCCCGGCCACAAACTCCTCCGGATCCGGGATACCCGGCTGATCGGCAAAGGTGGCAAAGACACTGACCAATCCGGTCACCGTCCCCAACAGGCCGACCAACGGCGCCCCACTGACGACAAAATCGAGAATGAACAGGCCGCGCTCGAGGCGGTTGACCTGCAATCGAGCAAAGGCCTGAAAGGTCTCGGGATCCGGGGAGACGCGCGCGAAGAAACGGACCAACTCGGCGGCCGTGGAGTGGTCGTTCTCCCGAAGTTCCGGCAACTTTCCGTCAAACAGGGCCTGACGTTGATAGCCGGGGACGACCGCCGATTTCCGGAGGGCGATCAGTCGTTCGACAATGATCACTCCCCCCAGAAAAGAAAAGGCCGCGAGCGGATAAAGGAACCAGCCCGCATCTTGCAAAAAGGTCAGCATTGAATCGTTCTTTCAGTGAAGGATCGCGTTCGAAGACAAACCCTAACGCAAGCGAATCACTTATACGTAATGAAGACTTCCAGCGACCTGGTCGACCTGCTCAGAGGATTCGAGCAGCTCGGCGATCGGATCCCAGCGTCCTTCGATCAACCCTTCGCGGGCAGTCTCAGGAATCTGTGCATCGTATTCTTTTTCGCCCACGAATACCTTGCGGTTCGGGACGTCGAGGCGGATCTCAGTCGTCGCATCCGCCTTGAGCGTCGCAGCGATTTCATCCAGATCTTTCCGCGGCAGGGTCATGCAGGGCATGCCGAGCGTGATTGAATTGCCAAAGAAAATCTCCGCAAAGCTCTGAGCCAAAATCCCCCGAAAACCATATCGGTAGAGAGATTGTGGCGCGTGCTCACGCGAACTCCCGCACCCGAAATTCTCACCCGAGACGAGGATGCTCGCTTTCGCAAAGCGCTCCTCATTGAGCGGGTGGTCTTTCGGAGACCCGTCGGCCTCGTTGAAGCGGACGTCGAAGAACGCAAACTCACCGAGCCCGTCAAAGGTGACGCACTTCATGAAGCGCGCCGGGATGATGCGGTCCGTATCGATATCGTCGCCCATTACCGGAACACCGGTGCCGACGACTTCAGTAATTTTTTCCAATGCCATGGTTCTCTATCCTCCTCAGGCGGCCGTGCGGCCAATTTCAAATACTTCGCGGGCGTCAGAGATTTCTCCGGTCACCGCAGCGGCAATCACCATCAGCGGGCTCATGAGCATGGTCCGGCCCGAGATGCTGCCTTGGCGGCCCTTGAAGTTACGGTTACTCGAGCTGGCACAAAGCTGATTGCCGACGAGCTTATCCGGATTCATGGCCAGACACATGGAGCAACCCGCACCACGCCATTCAAAACCGGCTTCGGTGAAGATCTTATCCAATCCTTGCTGCTCGGCGATCTGCGCGACGACTTGCGATCCCGGCACGACAATAGCCTTCACACTCTTGGCCACCTTGCGCCCCTTGAGGTAGCGCGCGGCTTCCTGGAGGTCGGAGAGGCGTCCGTTTGTGCAGCTACCGAGGAAGGCAACGTCAATCGGGGTTCCGATGATCGGCTTGCCGGGCTCCAACGCCATGTGCTCGAGGGCTTCCTCGGCGGTGGCGCGGTCCTTTTCCGGCAGTTCCGACGGATGAGGAATGCTTTGGTCGATGAATACCGCCTGTCCCGGGGTGATTCCCCAAGTCACGGTCGGAAGGATGTCCTCGCCACGAATGTTGACGACATCGTCGTACTCGCAGTCCGGATCCGAGCGGAGACCTCTCCACTTTTCGACCGCTTCGTCCCAATTTGTCGGAGCGTAATTGCGACCCTTCAAGTATTCGAAGGTCGTCTCGTCTGGATTGACATAGCCGCAACGCGCGCCGCCTTCGATGGACATGTTGCAGACCGTCATCCGCTCTTCCTGAGTGAAGTTGTCAAAAACCTCACCGCCAAATTCGTAGGCGTAGCCGATTCCTCCGTTCACCCCCAAGGTGCGAATGATGTGCAGGACGACATCCTTGGCGTAGACGCCCGGCGCAAGCTCCCCGTCAACGTTGATCCGGCGGACTTTGAGCTTCGACATCGCCAAAGTCTGAGTCGCGAGGACGTCGCGGACCTGACTGGTTCCAATCCCGAAGGCAATGGCCCCAAACGCTCCGTGCGTCGAAGTGTGCGAATCGCCACAGGCAATGGTCATTCCCGGCTGGGTAATCCCCTGCTCTGGTCCGATGATGTGAACGATCCCCTGCTTCCCGGTATCCGTGTCGAAGAAGGTGATGTCGTTCTCCTTACAGTTTTTCCGTAGTTCCTTGATCATCGCATCCGCCAGCCCATCCGAATAGGGCTCGTGCGACTCGTCGGTCGGAACAATGTGGTCGACCGTGGCAAACGTGCGCTGCGGGTAACGAACCGGGAGGTTCAAGTCACGCAGCATGCCGAAGGCCTGGGGACTGGTGACCTCGTGGATCAAATGGGTGCCGATAAAAAGCTGGGAACGCCCGTCGGACAGCTTGCCGACTTCGTGCGCTTCCCAGACTTTTTCAAAGAGACTCTTGGGTTTATCTTGCATGGAAAAACCTTAATTTTTACTCAACTGAGACCTTATTGCAACGCAGATCCTCGCGATCTGGGAAGATTTCCCCGGGCGTGGATTTACTGGCATCAGGGTGCCAGTATTGTGTAGAAACGGCTATCGCCGTTCCTCTCCGAACTCCCAGCAAGTGTAGCGGAAGCGCGATAGCGATTTCGATATCTGCGCTCAACGGATGCCCGATCCAACGATCGAGAGCTGGAAGCTCTCGCTACTTTCGGCTCTAGCTTTTGTAGAAACGGCTATCGCCGTTCTTTCTCCGCAAGGCTGAGCGCTACCGGCTACAGCCTCCCCGACCCGACTACTCTGCGATCAGTGCCAAGGCAAACGACAGGGTTGCCGCCTTGCGGCCGTCTTTTTCGATCACGGCGTCGAGGAACTCAAAGCGGGAGATGGTTTCCTTGTGGGTTACGATGATTTTGATCTGATCTCCAGGCTTCACCATTGCTTTAAAGCGAGCATCCGAAATTCGGGAGAGGACCGGAGTCCGTCCGCCGATCTCTTCGCCTTGGGCCTCAAGGCGGTTCACCAAAAGGACCGCCGCTGCTTGGAAGGCGGCCTCACAGATCAAAACTCCGGGCATAATCGGATTGCCAGGATAATGCCCTTCGAAATGAAGTTCGTCCTCCCGAATGCTCCGCTCAGCGACGAGCCGACCCTCCTCGATCTCGACCACTTCATCGATGAAGAGAAATGGGGGGCGGTGAGGAATGCGGCGTTTGATTTCTTCTGTGGAAAACATGCAGCGAAGTAAAGGAATGTTCCTGCGGAAGTCCATCCGTTCTGCGAATGGAGTTCTCTGAAAAAATTAGCCCGCGACGATTCGGGACAATTCGTCCAGGGTATAAGGCTTTTTCAAACTGCCGGAGAAACCGTATTCGGCGGGGTCATTGACGATCGTCGTTGTCTGCCCGGAACTAATATAAAGACGGGCATCAGGATCGTACTCGCGAATAATTTCCGCCGCCTCTGGTCCGCTAATTCCCTTCGGCATATTCAAATCGAGAATAACAAACTGGAAGGGATTTCCTTCTTCCTTTGCAGTTCGATATTTCTCGACCGTCTCGGTTCCATTGTTGGAAGTGACCACATCCCATCCCAGGTGGCTCAGCATTTCCTCGACAATCTGCAAGACCATGTCGTCGTCATCGAGAACCAAAGCCCGGCCAGAAGAGCCTTTCACGACCGGGACCGCTGGACGGGTCCGCGGATCCACCTCGTCGATGCCGGGCAACCGTACGACAAAACAAGTACGCCCACTCGAATCGTCTTCGAGGAGAATCTCGCCCCCGATCTGCTCAAGCCAGTCGCGCGCTGAGGCGAGGCCCAGCCCGGTGCCTCCCTCACGGGTCGAAAAGCCATCCTCGAAAATCTTATCCTGTAATTCTTCGGGTATCCCCTCGCCGGTATCGATCACGCGGACTCGCAGGATTTTTGGATCATCCTCACGGCGGGCAGGCAGTTCCTGCTCGAGGTGAATGCTGATCTTCCCGCCCTTCTCCATAGCGTGAACCGAGTTGGTGAGCAGATTATTAAATAACTGCTGCAACTTACTCAATTGGGCTCTCACCATCGGCAAATTCTCTCCGTAGGTGAGGTTTAGGGAATATCCCTCGGGCGGCACGCAGATCCCCACCGAAGCGCTCAAGACATCGAGAACGGATAAATCCTGAGGGACGGACGACTCGACCGGGCGAATCGCTTTCTCCGCCATCGAGCAGGCTCCGCGCAAAATATTCTCCACTGCACTCAGTGAATCCGTGAGCACCGGATCCCTCGGAGCCCTCCGCCGAGCCAGCGAAAGATGGCCCAAAGCCCCAGTCATGATGTTCTTCAAATCATGAATGAAGACTTCACGTTCGGCCGGAGAATTTACCGGTTTGGGGTCTTTATCGTTCTTAGACGCCATGTATGTCGCACAGAATGAGCATCAGCTAGAATCGTGACTTTTACCGATCAGACCCACTACATGCCAGCGGTTTCTTTACAAAATCCGAAAGAATCCGTCCATTCTCCACCGAGAAAGCCAAAAACCGCAAAGCGAGGGCTTGATGCCGCCGCCGGATTCCACCTTTATGAGAACCTCTATGTCAGAAGAACAATCTACCGCCCCGAAAACTGTGACGATGGACGAAGTGATCGGCCTGTGCCGCCGAAGGGGCTTTGTCTTCCAATCCTCCGAGATCTACGGAGGAATCAACGGCTTTTTCGATTATGGCCCCTTGGGCGTCGAACTGCGCAAAAATATCAAGGATGCTTGGTGGCAGGATATGGTCCATCGCCGCGACGACGTTGTCGGGGTGGACTGCTCGATCATCATGCACCCCAAAGTCTGGCAGGCCTCTGGTCACGTCGACGGCTTCTCGGATCCGATGGTCGACTGCAAGGAGTCGAAAATGCGCTACCGGGCCGATCAATTGTTCTTCGCCCCCGTCATCGTCGAGGGAGAAACGATCGGATACGTCTCGGTGATGGAGGACGCATCGATGGAGGACGAGGCCAACAAGAAGGCCGCCGAGATGAAACGGAAGCTCGGTAAACAGGGAGAACTTTCTCCCGTCGAGCTCAAGTCTTACGACGAGGCCGACCCTTCAGAATACGAATTGATCCCCTCCCCTGCGACCGGCAAACCGGGGAGCCTCACGCCACCCCGCGATTTTAATCTGATGTTCGAAACGAACGTCGGGGCCATCCGCAACGAGTCCTCTGTCGCTTACCTGCGGCCCGAAACGGCTCAAGGGATCTTCGCGGAGTTCCGCAACGTGGTCGATACCGGCCGGGTCAAGGTTCCTTTCGGAATCGCCCAGGTGGGTCGGGCTTTTCGGAATGAGATCACCCCGCGCAATTTCATTTTCCGCTCCCGCGAGTTCGAACAAATGGAGCTCGAATACTTCATCTCTCCCGACGAGGAAGAGTGGAAAACCGTACACCGTGAGTGGATCAACTGGTGCAAAGAATGGCTTCAATCCATCGGTCTCCGTCCGGAACTGATCGGCGAAGACGTCCATCCCGAAGACAAGCTCGCTCACTACTCGAGAGCCTGCACGGACCTGACCTTTCGTTATCCGTTCGGCGTCCAGGAGCTTTGGGGGATCGCCGCTCGCGGCAACTTCGACCTTACCCAACACCAGGAGCACTCAGGCAAATCGATGGAATATTTCGACGAAGCCCGTAAGGAAAAGTACATCCCTCACGTCATCGAACCCTCTGTCGGGGTCGACCGCATTTTCCTCGCCGTTCTCTGCTCAGCGTACGAGATCGACGAAATTGGGGGCGACAAGCGCACGGTCCTCAAGTTCCATCCGCGGATGGCTCCCGTCAAGGCCGCCATTCTCCCTCTCGTGAAGAACAAGCCGGAGCTCGTCGAACGTGCCCGGGGCCTCTACGAGAAACTGCAACGCCGTTTCCCCGTCTTCTACGACGCATCCGGAGCCATTGGGCGCCGCTACCGTCGCCAGGACGAAATCGGAACTCCGTTCTGCCTGACCGTAGACTTCGACACCTTGGAAAAGGATAATCTCGTCACCATCCGCGACCGCGACACCTGCGAACAGGAGCGCGTGACCGAAGAGGAAGCCATCGCCCGCATCACCGCTGCCGTATATGGAGAGTAACGCACCAGACGTAGAACCTTCGCCGGAGAACGTTTTCCGGGGCGAGGAAGTCTTTTCCCTCATCTCGACCCTCGCTGATCGCATCATCGAAAGTGGCGAAGTCGACCGTGACACCGTCATTCTCAGCATCGCCAATGGCGGGATCGACTTGGGGAACCTCTTGCGCCGACTCCTCGAAAAGCAGACGGGAATCGCACTCGGGTACGGGATCGTGGAGACCTCCTTCCACCGCGATGATATCGGCAGCCGCCCGATTCCCATCGTCGCCCACCCGACCGACATCCCGGTCAATATTGATGGGAAAACGCTGATCATCGTTGACGATGTGATCGCCTCCGGTCGTACGATCCGGGCGGCCATCAACGAGATCTTCGACCTCGGCCGTCCTGCCAAGATCCTTCTCGCCGTGCTCCTCGATCGCGGCGGGCGCAAGCTGCCCTTCCAGCCTGACTTTTTGGCAGACACCATCACCGTCCCCCAGGACCGCATCCTCAAAGTGCACATCGACGAGGAGGATCCGATCGGTCACCAAATCCAACTACTGCCGCGATGAAGACTGAATTTGAATGGACTCGCCGAAACCTGATCGGGATCGAGAACCTCTCCCCGGAGGAGCTGACCTTCATCCTCGATACAGCCGTTTCCTTTAAGAGGACCTTCGACCGTAAGAACAAAAAGCTCCCTTCGCTGCGCGGGAAGGTGATCGCCAATCTCTTCCTCGAGCCAAGCACCCGCACCCGTGTGGCCTTTGAAGTGGCGGCCAACCGGCTCAGTGCCGACGTTCTCACCGTCTCGGGATCTTCAAGCAGCATCGTCAAAGGCGAAACCCTACGCGATACGGCTCAGAACATCGAAGCGCTCAAGGCCGACATGATTGTCATTCGCCACTCTTCGGCCGGGTCCCCGCACTACCTGAGCCAAGTGGTCGACATCCCGATCATCAACGCCGGAGACGGCGCCCATGAGCACCCGACGCAAGCTCTCCTCGACTGCTTCACCCTCCGGGAAAAGATCGGCGACCTCCGCGGACGCAAGGTCGCCATTCTCGGAGATATACTCTTCAGCCGGGTGGCCCGGTCCAACATTTGGGCCCTCCGCAAGCTCGGCGCCCACGTGACTGTCGTCGGGCCATCGACCCTCGTTCCGGAAACCTTCATGTCCATGGGAGCAGAGGTCAGCCACGACCTACGCTCGGCCCTGACTGATGCCGACGCCGTGATGCTCCTCCGCATTCAGCACGAGCGCCAATCTCAGATGCACTTCCCGTCTCTGGGCGAGTACACCAGCATGTTTGGCCTCAATCAGGAACGTTCGTCCTGGCTCAAGCCCGACGCGATCATCATGCACCCCGGTCCTATTAACCGCGGGGTCGAAGTCGACTCCGACCTGGCAGACTCCGATCGCTCCGTCATCCTTGATCAAGTCACCAACGGCATCGCCGTTCGCATGGCTGTCCTCTATCTCTGCGCCAGCGCCAACGAGTGGCAGAAACGGAAAGAATCCCTATGAGTTCCGAAAATCTTATCATCCGCGGCGGTCGCATCATCGACCCTGAATCCGGTCGGGACGAAGTCGGCGACCTCTACATTCGCGACGGCAAGATCTCTGGATCGTTCTCCGAAGACGAAGCCCGGGTCATCGACGCGTCAGGAAAAGTTGTCTGCCCCGGACTCGTCGACATCCACGTTCACTTTCGCGACCCCGGCCAGACCCACAAGGAAGACATCCGCACCGGAACCATGTCTGCAGCCGCCGGCGGCTTTACCTCGGTCATCTGCATGCCGAATACGTCGCCGACTTGCGACAACGCCGGCACCATTCAGCACATCAATGACTCCGTTGCCAAAAAGGCTGTCATCCGCGTCTACCCGACCGGTTGCCTGACCCGCAATATGGAGGGGAAGGATCTGGCCCCCATCGGCTCCCTGAAAAAAGCAGGGGTCGTCGCCGTAACCGACGACGGCAAGTGCGTGCAGAACAACGCGCTCATGCGCCAGGTTGCCACCTACTCGAAGATGTTCGACCTCCCGGTTATGGACCACTGCCAAGACAGCGCCCTGACCGAAGGCTCCGTCATGCACGAAGGCGAGTGGTCCTTGCGTCTCGGCCTCAAAGGATGGCCCGCTGCGGCCGAAGACATCATTGTCGCCCGCAACATCATTCTTTCCGAGCTCACGGGAGCGCACATCCACATGCAGCACGTCTCCTCGGCTGATTCAGTTGAGCTGCTACGCCAGGCTAAGAAGAAGGGCATCCGGGTCAGTGGTGAGGCGAGCCCGCACCACATTACGCTCACCGACAAATATCTCGGTGGCTACGATCCCTTCTTCAAGATGAACCCGCCCCTCCGATCGGAGTCCCATCGGCTGGCTCTCATTGAAGGTCTTCGCGACGGCACTCTCGACTGCATTGCCACGGACCACGCACCACACCGCGAGTATGAGAAGGACGTGGAGCTCGACATCGCCCCCTTCGGGATCGTTGGCCTCGAGACCTCGCTCCCCATCTGTCTTGAAACCCTGCATCGCGGCTCGGGATTCTCGCTTCCGCAAGTGATCGATCTGATGACCTCCAAGCCGGCCCGATTGATGAACATCCCGGGCGGGACACTCGCCGACGGCGTCGATGCAGATGTTCTCATCTTCGACCCCGAACGCGAATGGGTTCCCTCCCGAGAAGAGTTCAAGAGCAAGAGCTTCAACTCTCCTTGGCTCGACGTCCCCCTGAAAGGACGGGCCGATACAACCATCGTCGCCGGGAGTATCGTCTACGAAAACGGCCGCGTCGTCGGCGAAGAGGAATGAACGGAGAGCCCGCCAACACGGGCTCTGATCTGGACGACAAACCTTCCAGCGCGCTCCCAATCCTCTTTTTCGACGCAAGCTGTCTCTTCTGCATTCGATCCATTCGTTGGATCATTCGTCACGACCCAGCGGCCGTGTTCAGCTTTGCCGGACTCGAGTCGAATACCGCCGCGGAGAAAATCCCAACCGAGCATCCTCTCCGAGAACAGGACACCGTGATTCTCCTCGACGAAGATGGATTGCACGGACGCAGTGAGGCAATCTTCCGCGTCCTTCGCCGACTCAAGACCTCGGCCAAAGTTCTCCTCATTTTTTCAGTCCTCCCCCGGTTCTGTACAGACTGGGGCTATCGTCTCATCGCCGCGAACCGCCATCGCTGGTTCGGGCGCGACGAATCCTGCCCGCTTCCCGAACCGGGTTCCGCCAACCGTTTTCTCGACTAACGATTTTCCGCTATGGATCCCGAACTATCGATTAGCACCGGCAACGCCATTCTCTTTACCGCGGCCCTTTTCGGGGCCATTGCGTCCTATTCCCGACCGATTCGAAGCCCCTACGATCCCAACCAACCCTGGGAGCGTTGGGACATCTCCCTGCTTTCCTTCCTCGGCTACCTATGGCTGTTGGTCATCGTCATCCTCTTCGCCCCCGTTCTCGGGCAGAGCCTGACAAACCTCATTCTTCCTGGAAACGAAGAAAACGAGCAGGTCCAGTCCATCGGCGCGACGCTGATCATGCAAACCGGCCTCGTCGCCATCATTCTTTCCGCCGTGCACATGCGCGGATGGTCCCTGATGAGCTTCTTTCGACACGAAGGCGTTTCCGAAAAAAATGTTTTTCTCCACGCCGGACACCTCTTCCTCCGCTACATTCCGACCATATGGCTCGTCGGAATGCTTTGGGCCGGCATTCTCTTCGCTCTCAAAAGCCTCGGATTCGACGTCTCTCCCCAACCTCAAATCGCCGCTCAATGGATCGCCGACTCCGACTCTGCGCCCTTTCTCATCATCATGGGGATCATGGTCGTGATCACTGCACCAATCTCTGAAGAACTGGTCTTTCGCGCTTTCCTCTACCGCTTTCTCCGCAATCGATGGTCCGCTCGTTTCGCACTCATCTTCAGCTCCGTCCTCTTCGCCCTCCTCCACGCCAGCCTCCACAGCTTTCTCCCCCTAGTCTTCATGGGCCTCCTCCTCGCCAAAATCTACGAGGACACCCACGACATCCGGACCCCCATCCTCTTTCACCTCTTCTTCAACCTCTTCTCCTATTTGAATCTGATTTTCTTGCCGTGAGGGGTATACCCTCTCCTTTCTCCAAATTTCCGAATGGTGTAACGGAAGCGCGAGAGCGATCTCGATGCCTGCGGCTCTACGGATGCCAGACCAACGATTGAGAGCTGGAAGCTCTCGCTACTTTCAGCTCTAGCACACCTGAAGAAACGGGTATCGCCGTCCCTCTCCGAATTTCCTGATGGTGTAGCGGAAGCGCGAGAGCAATTTCGATGCCCGCGCATCTACGGATGCTAGACCAGCGATCGAGAGCTGGAAGCTCTCGCTACTTTCGGCTCTAGCGCACCTGAAGAAACGGCTATCGCCGTTCCTCTCCGAATTTCCTGAAAGTGTAGCGGAAGCGCGAGAGCGATTTCGATGCCTGCGGCTCTACAGATGCCAGACCCAACGATCGAGAGCTGGAAGCTCTCGCTACTTTCCGCTCAGCAGCGTTTGAAGAAACGGCTATCGCCGTTCCTCTCCGAATTTCCTGATGGTGTAGCGGAAGCGCGAGAGCGATTTCGATGCCTGCGGCTCTACAGATGCCAGACCCAACGATCGAGAGCTGGAAGCTCTCGCTACTTTGAGCGTCCACCGTTCGTGCATGATTTCAGTCGTGCGGTCCTCGCGAGAGGATACGCACTAGAGTGCTCGAGAACAACTAACCCGGAGAGTTTTGAATGGTAAGTCTCGACTATTTTCAACTCGAGGCGTCGGGCGCAGCTGAAGCTGCGGCCCTACTTTCCCCTGCACTTGACGCAGCGGCTGCAAATCGAGAGCCTTCTCTCAGTGTTTCCATTCACCGAGAGCGCCGTCGACCGGCTCGACCATATTGGCGAAAAGCAACTCCTGCGTTTTATTCAGGAGTGGCTGGGGGCGGCCAACCCACCTTACCCGCGGGGTATGGGGGATGACACTGCGATCCTTCCACCTCCCAAGCGCAAGCATCTCCTCCTCACAAATGACAGTCTGGTTTGGAAACGTCACTTCGACGAAACCGCGTCTGCGTCCCAAGCCGGTGCGAAGCT
Organism: Puniceicoccus vermicola; assembly: GCF_014230055.1. Taxonomy (NCBI): domain Bacteria; kingdom Pseudomonadati; phylum Verrucomicrobiota; class Opitutia; order Puniceicoccales; family Puniceicoccaceae; genus Puniceicoccus; species Puniceicoccus vermicola. Next base: position 83,258 of record NZ_JACHVA010000138.1, read on the forward strand.
GCTCAAACGCAATCTTAGCGATATTGCCGCAATGGGTGGCCATCCCCTGCACGCGGTTCTTGCCCTCTCTTGCGGCGCTGACCTATCGCTGAAATGGCTCTCCGAGTTTTTCACGGGAATGGCCGAATGCGCTCAGCAATACGGCTGCGAGATCAACGGAGGCGACGTATCCCAAGCCGAACCCGGATCCTTTGGAGCGACTTTAACCCTGCTCGGAGAGGCCGATCAGCCCGTTCTGCGCACTGGAGGAGCCGACGGCGCATGGATATGGGCCAGCGGTTCTCTCGGGGGCAGCATCCTTGGACACCATCTCGATTTTCAGCCTCGCTTGTCCGAAGGCCAATGGCTGGCCGCCCGACCGGAGATTCTCGCCATGATGGACATCACGGACGGCCTCAGCCAAGACCTGCCCAAAATGATCCCCGACGGTCTTCAGGCGCGGATTGACCTTTCTCTCGTTCCTGTCTCAGACGCCGCCAGAGCCGCTGCCCAAGACTCCGGCAAACCGGCAGTGCTTCACGCCTTTACCGACGGAGAGGACTACGAACTCCTTTTCATCACCCGGCCGGGGATCGATCCTCAGGAGTTTGAGGCCGCCTGGAGAAAGCAATTCAACCACCCCCTTACCGCCATGGGATCCCTTTGCAGCGCTCCGCCGCCCAACGGTTCCGCCCCCTCAAAAGTCGTCGGCCTCGATGGAGGCAATCTTTTCGAGGGCGAAGGATTTGAACACTTCCGTATTCAGCGATGAACCCTGACTGGAAAGAATTGGAGAAAGGCCTCCTTCTCACCGGCGAAGCCGAGACCCTTGCCATTGGGGAGTGGATGGGCCGCACCCTCGCCCCCAACCAAACGGTCTCCATTTCCGGAAACTTGGGAAACGGAAAAACCACCCTTTCTAAAGGGATCGCCGCAGGATGGGGCGTGACGACCACGGTGAAGAGTCCGACCTATAATTACTTTCTCACCTATTCATCGCCCCGCGGCCAACTCGTCCATCTCGATGCCTACCGCCTTTCGGGCCCCGAAGAATACGACTCACTTCTGATTGAAGACATTCTCGAAGAACCGTGGCTGCTTCTTGTCGAATGGCCCGAGCGGGTCACCAACTGCCTCCCCCTTCCCAATCTCCAATTAAAAATTGAATCGGCCGGGGAACACGCGCGACGGTTATCCCTCCTCAATCCATCGCCAAGCCATCCCTCCTCCCAAGAGAGAAGCTCATGAAGACATTGCGCACTCCTGAATTTTCCGAACTCCGTTCGCTGAAGCGCCCCGTCCATCTCGCCATTGGCATGTTCGATGGCCTGCACATTGGACACCAGGCCGTCATCCATTCGGCCATCCAGGCGGCGGAACTCGACGGCAGCCTCTGCGGGATCCTCACCTTCGACCCACACCCCAGCCACCTGTTTCGCCCCGACTCCCCAACCCCGCAAATCTATCCTCCCGAGGTGAAAGAAGAACTCCTCCGCGAAATGGGACTCGATCTTTGTCTCATCCAGAAATTCACCGCGGAGTTTGCCGGTCATACCGCCGAAAAATTCGTGAGTTGGATCCGAGAAATCGTTCCCTCCCTGGCTAGCGTTTCCGTCGGCGAAAACTTCCGGTTCGGCAAAGGCCGTACCGGTGCCCCGTCTCTCCTCGTCGACAAATTGAAGAATTGCGGAGTCTCCGTTTTCAGCTGCGAACGGATCCATCTCGACGGCGATCCGATCAGCAGTACGCGCATCCGCGGCATCCTGCCCGACCGACCGATCGAAGAAGTAAACCATCTCCTTGGACGCCCCTATCACTCGATCGGGACCGTTCAGGAAGGCAAAAGACTCGGCCGCACCATCGGCTTCCCGACCCTCAACCTTCCCGTCGAAGCCGACATCCTCCCCCAGTTTGGGGTCTATCTCGTGCGCTACCGCCTACGCAACAGCCCCCGCAGCGAAAGCCGCTTCGGCATCGCCAACTTTGGACTCCGCCCGACGATGGAAAACTCCACCGTCCCCCGACTCGAAATTCACTCTCTCGAAGAGTGCAGCGCCGACTACGGAGACGACGTCGTATCCGAATGGATACGCTTTATTCGCCCCGAACGAAAATTCGCCGATTTAGACGAATTGAAGGACGTCATCCAATCCGACTGCGAAACCGCCCTGCGCTGGATCGAGTCGAATCGAAGCTGAACGGAAATCACGCAAACGCCGCATATCATTCTGTAGTGGGACATCCTGAGAAATGGCTCTCGCCATTCCTCCTCAAAATTTCCAGATGGTGGAGCGGAAGCGCGATAGCGATTTCGTTGCCTGAACCTCACTGGATACTCGAACTACGATCGAGAGCTGGAAGCTCTCGCTACTTTCCGCTCGAGCTCGCCTGAGGAAAAGGCGCCGTTCCTCTCCACCGAGGCGATGATTCAGGCAGCCGCTTCTGCCCGCTCTTTTAATTTCAACATTGCGTTCGAACGTTCCCGCAAGCGACTGAAGATGGCGGGGTCGTTTCTCAGATCTATCCCGTAACTGGGAACCAACTCTTTGAGCTTGGGTTTCCACTCCTCCATCCGGGCCGCGAAGCACTTTTCGAGAACATCAAACATAGTCGATACGGCGGTTGAGGCGCCGGGCGAAGCACCGAGAAGAGCGGCAATCGATCCGTCGGCAGCAGCCACGATTTCCGTTCCAAACTCCAACACTCCTTTGCCGTTCTCATCCTGCTTGATGATCTGGACGCGCTGACCCGCGGTGCGAAGGGTCCAGTCCTTGCCTTCGGCTCCGGGGAAGAATTCTCGCAGGGCATTCAAGCGATCCTCTTCACTCTGCCTCACCTGATTGATGAGATAGCGGGTGAGATCCATGTTGTTCTTCCCGACGGCCAGAAGCGGACGCAGGTTGTTCAGTTTTACCGAGCTCGGAAGATCAAAATAAGATCCCGATTTCAAAAACTTCGGAGAAAAACCTGCGTAGGGACCAAAAAGAATCGAGCGTTTCCCCTCGATGATTCTCGTATCCAAATGCGGCACCGACATGGGCGGAGAACCAACCGCCGCCTTGCCATACACCTTGGCGTGATGCTTTTCCACGACCTCGGGATTACTACAGACCAGGAACTGTCCGCTGACGGGAAAGCCACCATAACCTTTCCCCTCGGGGATCCCCGACTTTTGCAGAAGTTGCAGCGAAGCCCCTCCCGCCCCGACAAAGACGAAGGGCGAAATTACGCTGCGGTTGATCTTTTTGCCCATGTTGCGAACCGTCATGTGCCAGCGTCCATCTTTGGCCCGCTTCAGATCGCGCACCTGGTGGTTGGTCGCAATTTTCACCTTGGGCGAATTCTCCAAGTAGCGCACCAGAGCACCGGTCAGGGCACCAAAATTGACATCCGTACCAGCCTCCGCTCGGGTCACCGCCATAGGAGTATCGTCCTGCCGCCCTTGCAAAAGAAGAGGAGCCCATTCCGCAATTTTGGATCGGTCTTCCGAGAAATGCATTCCCTCGAAGAAATGGTGACCGCTCATCGTTTCATAGCGGCGCCGTAGATACCGGCAGTTATCTTCCCCACGAACGAAACTCATGTGCGGGACGGGGGTGATGAACTCCCCGGGGTCGCCTAGAATGCCGGTTTCGACCAGAGTGGCCCAGAACTGTCGGGAATGCTCGAAAGATTCGTTAATCTTCAGAGCCTTCGAAATATCAACCGAACCGTCCTCACGCTCGCTGGTGTAGTTCAACTCACAAAGAGCTGCGTGCCCGGTGCCGGCATTATTCCAAGGATTTGAGCTCTCTTTGGCCACCTCTGCCAACGCTTCAATAATCTGAATTTCCAGATTGGGATCTAACTGCCGCAGCAACACGGCCAGAGTCGCACTCATGATTCCTCCGCCAATCAAAACTACGTCTGGTTCTGTTATGGTTTCTTCTCGCTTCATTGAATTATTCTCTGGACCTGAAAGGATTCCCCGCGAATAGTCTCGGCAGGGATAAGAATGTGTCCCAGAATCAGTAAGCAGAACTTATGCAAAACTTGCCAAGTTGATGACAATTCTTAATTTTAATGCCATGAGATTTTCCCTCTTCCTTATCTCGATCCTCGCCCCATTCACCCATCCCACAAAAGCATCCGAGCGGGATTTCAGCCATTTTCAGGAAGACCTGGAATCCTTCCGCGAAGAGAATGGCCTAACCTCCATGGTCGTCGGCGTCTGGCGCCAAGGGGAACCCGCCTTTCGGGAAGCCTTCGGCACCTCAATGCCGGGAACCCCCGCAGACCTATCGATGAAATTCCGCGCTGGGGGCACGTGCCTGACGTCGGTCACCGCAGTCCTTCTCAAGACCGTCGAGTCCGGCAAAGTTTCTCTCGACGACACCATCGAGAAATGGATGCCCGATCTCCCGAAGTCTGATGAAGTCACTCTACGGATGCTAGCCAACTGCACGGCTGGCTACGGAGATTACGTGCCCAACGAGGAGTTTATCTCCGTTTTTGAGGAAAATCCGTTTCGATTTTTCACACCGGAAGAGTTGATCGACTACGGTCTCGACGGAGGCATGAGCTACGAACCCGGGACCGACTGGGCCTACTCCCACACTACGTTTGTAATCCTGGGCATGATTCTGGAAAAGATTCACGGCAAACCCGTGCCCCAATTGTTGGAGGAGATGGTCTTTACCCCTCTGGAACTCAGCGACACCGTCTACACTCCCGGACCGGCACTCGAAGCCCCGATCCTTCATGCCTACACTACCGAACGCGGTCCATTTGAAGATTCCACCTTCTGGAACCCCTCCTGGACCTCATACTCTGGATCGATCGCATCGACTGTCGACGACGTTGCTGGAATTTTTCGATCCATCGGAGCTGCCGAACTCATCTCCCCAGAATCCCTCGCGGAAATGATTGCCCCGACGACAGTCGGCCTAGGCAGAAACACCAAGGAGCGCTACTACGGCATGGGATTGGGAGTCATGGGAGACTGGATCATGCAGAACCCTAATTTCGGCGGATACCGAGGCATCATACTCTACAATATGAAGACCGATGTCACCGTCGTTGCTTTCGTAACCTTAGGATCCCAAACGGACCCCAACACCCATTACGGAATGAAGCTGATGCCCCTGCTGATGCAGCAATAAACAAGAGAGACGAATTGGGAGGAATCGGTCTCGCCATTCCTCTCTCGTTTCAAATCGCAAAACGACGGTCTCGAAATTATCGCGTGCGCCAGTTCGTTCGTTGAGCCGAAGACGGGACAGACGTTTCGGACTCGGCTTTCTCCAAATCCACTGGTTCCAGCAATGGCGGCTCCTCGGACTCCGAGACTTCCGGTTCAACGGGGGCAGCTTCATCGGTCTTTTTCGCCTCCACATTCTCCGAGGTTCTAGGTTTACCGAAGCTCCCCACTTCTCGTAGAAGCTGGTCGAAAGAGACCTTCTCCGTTTCTGAACCTTCGGAGACGGGCTTGGGTTTCGGCGAAGCGTTCGTGACCGATTCAGGCGGGCTGGTTTTCGCAGATTCCTCGCTCTGAGCCACACCAAGGATTCGGCTCGCGGTACCGATCAGACTCAAATCCGCACTATCCTTATCCAGTGACCAAAACATCATCCCCCGCAATTGATTGGCCTGAACGAATTTCGCCTTTTCCTCAGCCGAGCGGACAGACTCCCCGCTGACCAAACTTTTCGTTTCGGGCAAAATCCAAAAAGTCGCCTTGGATTCCTCATCCCACCTCTCGACCCAGTTCCCTTCACTGCTGGTCGGAAAAGCCACCGTAGGGTTAAGACTTCGGGAATCATTCCAGCCCTCTTCCCGAACCTTTTCGTTCATGGAGACAAAGGCGACACCGATCCACTCCCCCTTCCGCGGAAAGACTTCTTCGAATCGGATCCCCGCCAATCCCAATCCCAGGACAATCTGATCTCGAGGGGCGCCGAGCCTCTCCAGTGCGGCCACACCCCCTGCAACGCTTAGCTGTTGATGAACCGGAGAATCGTCCCCGTAGAGCGGGGAAAAATGAGCCGTCGATTGCGACCAGGATCCCGCGTAGTCATAGGCCATGACATGAAACCAATCCACGACCTGCGCCAATGACTTGATCTCGTACCGCGTCGAGAGAGCCCGGTAGTACCCAGGCACCGCGACGGTTAAGATCAAGGGCCGCGACGCACCGCTCTGAGCTTTCCAGGTTCGCCGAATCTCCTCGCAGAGCTTCACGAAATTGGCCCGGTCTTCGGGACGATGAACCTGATTCTCCGCTCCCCCGAAAACGGGAAACTCCCAATCCAAGTCGACTCCATCCAACTCATGATCTCGAACGAACTCGACCACCGCCCGCGCAAAAGCGCGGCGGCTCTTGCGCGAAGAGGCAATATCCGAAAAGTTTTCCGACAATCCCCATCCGCCGATGGAAATCATTTGGAGCAAACGAGAGTCGTCCCCGCCGAGTCCCAAGAACTCTTCAAAAACCGCCGAAGACTCTCCAGCATTCAGCCCGTTGCCGGGAAAATCTGTTACCAGCCGCACCGATCCCGATTCGCGATCGAACTCCGGGTAGACAAAGGCGTAGATGACGTGGGTAAGGTTTTCCTCCACCACCCCGCGTTCCGCCTCCGACTTCATTCCCCACGAGGGAACGTAAGCGGTGACCACGGGCTCGGCCTCTTCAACGGCCGCGACAACTCCAAAAACAAAAAACAGACCCACCACCATCGCTAGCGGGCGACGACCGGAAAACCGGCCCATGGGGCTGTTTTTGAGTGAAATCACATGGAGTGAATGGCCCGCCCGTCGACAGCCATCGCCGCCTCTTTGAGGGCTTCGGACAATGTGGGGTGAGCGTGAACCGTGCGGGCGATGTCTTCTGCGCTCCCGCCGTATTCCATATGGGTCACGGCGGCCGCGATCAGTTCCGAAGCATTACGGGCGACGATCTGAATTCCCAAAACCTTATCAGTCTTCGCGTCCGCATGGACGATGACGACACCATCGGTTGCATCCGTAGCCATCGCCCGACCATTCGCGGTCAGCGGGAATTTGCCAGTCTTGATCGAAAGGCCCTGCTCTTTCGCCTGTTCCGCCGTGATCCCGGCGGAGGCAATTTCTGGATCCGTATAGATCACGGCAGGAATCACCCCGTAATTCACATGTCCGGCCTTTCCCGCTAAATTCTCGGCAAGTGCGACTCCCTCTTCTTCGGCCTTGTGGGCGAGCATCGGCCCTTTGATGACATCCCCGATGGCGTAGACTCCATCCACTCCGGTGGAGAAATGATCGTCGACTTCGATGCGTCCCCGATCGTCGGTCTTCACCCCGGCAGCTTCGAGCTTTAGCCCCTCGGTCACCGGCGCCCGTCCCACCGAGACCAGAACCTTGTCCGCTTCAAACTCGACCTTCCCTTTCGACCCTTCGGCTTCGAGAACGATCTTCCCTTTCTTCCCTTCGTGGGAACCGGTCACCTTCGTGGATTTATGGAAGGTCAGGCCCTGCTTTTTCAAAATTCGCTCCGCGAGCTTACTGACTTCCTCGTCATAGTTCGGAGCAATTTTCGGCAGAAACTCGACCACATCGACTTTCGACCCAAGCCGTTGCCAGACGGTCCCGAGCTCCAACCCGATGGCTCCGCCTCCGACGACAACGAGGTTTTCAGGAATCTCCTTCAGCGCGATTCCCTCGTCGCTGCTGATAATCTTCTCTCCGTCAAACGGCAGGAAAGGCAACTCCACGGTCTTCGAGCCAGTGGCAATGACGATGTTCTTCCCCTTGATCTCCGTTTTCTCTTCACCCTCGATCGCAACAGTGTCCGACGAGACAAATGAACCCAGTCCTTGGAAAAACTGAATCTTCCGGGCTTTGACCAGCTGCCCTACGCCGCCGACCAGCTTTTTCACCACTGAATCCTTGTTCTTCATCAAAGCCTCAAGATCGACTTCGATGTTTCCGGTAATCCCGTGTTTTTTCCCGTGGTCACGCGCAGCGGAGAGGATCTCCGTCGAGTGCAGCAAAGCCTTACTCGGGATACACCCGACATTGAGGCAGGTGCCTCCAAGAGTGGCGCGCTTATCTACCAAGGCCACTTTGAATCCTAGCTGAGCCGCCCGCAACGCGCAGACATACCCACCAGGACCAGCACCCAAAACAATGAGATCGAAAGAGGAGTCGGACATGCCTCTACCCCAATCAGAAAGAACCTTCGGGTCAATCCTGCAACACACATTGGGGGGATGCCCGATCCAGCGATCGAGAGCTGGAAGCTCTCGCTACTTTCGGTGCGAGCGTGCTTGAAGAAACGGCTTTCGCCGTTCCTCTCCAAATCTCCAGAAATCGTAGCGGAAGCGCGAGAGCGATTTCGATGACTGTGCCTCACTGGAGACTCGAATATCGGTCGAGAGCTGGAAGCTCTCGCTACTCTCGTTACGAGCGTGCTTGAAGAAACGGCTTTCGCCGTTCCTCTCCAAATCTCCAGAAATCGTAGCGGAAGCGCGAGAGCGATTTCGATGACTGCGCCTCACTGGAGACTCGAACATCGATCGAGAGCTGGAAGCTCTCGCTACTTTCGGTGCGAGCGTGCTTGAAGAAACGGCTTTCGCCGTTCCTCTCCAAATCTCCAGAAATCGTAGCGGAAGCGCGATAGCGATTTCGATGACTGCGACTCACTGGAGACTCGAACAACGGTCGAGAGCTGGAAGCTCTCGCTACTCTCGTTACGAGCGTGCTTGAAGAAACGGCTTTCGCCGTTCCTCTCCGAATCTCCAGAAATCGTAGCGGAAGCGCGATAGCGATTTCGATGACTGCGCCTCACTGGAGACTCGAACGACGATCGAGAGCTGGAAGCTCTCGCTACTTTCCGCTCAGGAGCACTTGAAGAAATGGCTCTCGTCATTCTTATCGAAGGCCTCACCGAATAGGCGTTTCAGCGCTCCGCTTGGTGCAAACGAACCAACGTCTGCCGGTAGCGTCTTACTCCGCGAACGACGGCGTCCGCTAAACGCTCTCGATAACCTTGGGTCTGCAGAAGGCGTCCGGTGCGTTGATTCGTGATGAAGCCCAGCTCCAGGAGGACTCCCGGCGATTTCAAATCTTCTAGAACCGCAAAACGAGCCCGCTTCAAACCCCGATCCGGAACTCCGGTCGCCGAGGCCACTTCACTTTGCAAATAGTATCCGAGCAATGCGTTCCAAGGATCATTCGCATTTCCGGGGTAACGCGCCCTATCGGCTGATTCGACATTCGAACGCGAAGAGGACGGATCTCCTTGAAGCGTGTATGCGTACGTTTCGACTCCCCTCACACTCGAACCCGCGGCATTAAAATGAATGCTTAGAAAAATATCTGCCTTCGCTCCATTCGCAATCGCAGGACGGTTCGGCAACGGAATAAAGGTATCGTCGGTCCGGGTGTAAAACACCTCAAAGCCCTCTTCCTTCAATCGCTCGCCGATCAAGCGTCCGACGGCGAGAGCCATATCTTTTTCATCCAATCCTAGCGAACGGTTCTGCCCACCCGGATCATGGTCCCCGTGCCCCGCATCGATCACGACCCGGCGATAACCCGGTGGATTCGGAAAGATCCGCGGCATGAGGATGGGCTGGAGCGAATACCGCCAATCCTCGCGGGAGATGTAAATCTTGCCTCGATTGAGCAAGGCTGGATCTCCGAGAAAGACTTTGATCCCGTTCAGGGATACAATCCGGGAAGCCGCCTTGAAATCCAAGGTGACCCATTCCCCTTTTAACTGAACCGCTCGATCCCTCTCGGTCCATTCGACTCTGAGACCAAGGTCATCGGCGATATCGTCAAGACCGATGTACTCGGAGTTAGCGGCTTCTGCGACCGGAACCCAGAAAAGAATCAGGAGGAACAGCGCAGTTACCCCGGGGAACTTTCCCGGGCCGGGTTTCATTCCTCGGGAGCTTGTTCGTCGTCGAACTTCTTCTTCCGTCGACTCGAAGGCAACGGAGACAGAGTCACGGAAATGTTCCGACCTGCGAGACGTGGATCGTTGTCAGCCGTAGCCATGGATTCCAGATCCTTGATCGCTCGCTTGATGGTTTCGAATCCAAGATCCGTGTGTTCCATTTCACGACCGCGGAACATGAGCGTAAGCTTCAGCTTATTGCCCTTGTCGAGGAAGTCCTCTGCTCGGCGAATCTTCGTGATGTAGTCATGGGTATCGATTTTCACCCGGAACTTCACTTCCTTGAGCTTCTGCGAAGTGCTCTTCGACTCCTTCTGCTTCTTACTCTGCTCGTACATGTATTTCCCGAAATCGAGAATACGGCAGACCGGAGGCCTGGAGTTGGGAGCGACCTCGACTAAATCGAGACCCACGCTTTTCGCGAGGTCGAGAGCCTTCTTGGTCTGCATGACACCAATCATGGTGCCCTCCGGACCAACTACCCGGATCTCGGGAACGCGGATTCTTTCGTTACGCCTCGGCCCACTCTGATAAGAGCGCCGATGCCGACTGGAAGATGGAACCCTACCCATTCAGGAAGCGAGGGACCCCATAGAAAGACGAGCAGCCGGGGTAAAATCGGCTGTCGAGAGAATGCGAGACACTAAGTTGAGTATCATTGAACCGGAGAATGTGGAGCCTTCTCCCGCATTTCAAACCCTAATTTGCCGAGAATGGCCAAAAACCCAAAGTTCGGGAAAATCGTTCCCGAAATTGGACGTATAACGGAGAGGCAGCGTGATGGGCGCAGCTGAAGCTGCGGCCCTACTTTGGGAACCCGTCTTCCGTAGCCGATCAGCTTTAGCTGCGTGGCATCACGCTGGCGGAACTGCACACGAACCACAGGCTCACTTTTTCCCGATTTCGGGGAAATCCACGGCGAGCTGAAAAAATGCATTTCCGAGATATGCGCTGGGCCGAGAGGCTACGCGATGGGCGCAGCTGAAGCTGCGGCCCTACTTTGGGAACCTGTCTTTCGTAGCCGCTCAGCTTTAGCTGCGCGGCATCGGCCGGCGGAATTGCACGCGAACAGCGGGCTCACTTTTTCCGGATTTCGGGGAAATCCACGGCGAGCTAAAAATACGCAATTCCGAGATATACGCAGGGCCGAGAGGCTGCGCGATGGGCGCAGCTGAAGCTGCGGTCCTACTTTGGGAGAGGCTATCAGAACAATCCGCTAACAATCTTTCCTACCACTTCCAATCCGGATTCACCTCTGGCTCCAGGGCTTCCATTTCGGCCCGCCAGTTTTTCAATAACCCGTGCAGGCGCTCGGTGACTTCAGGTCGGCTCCCGGAGAGATCCTTCGTCTCCCCAATATCTTCGCGAAGATTGTAGAGCTCGCGGCGACCATCTTCATAAAACTCGATGAGTTTCCAGTCTCCGGCGCGAACGGAACTGCCTGGGGTGCCGCCTTGGTTGCCATAATGGGGGTAGTGCCAGTAGATCGCTTCCCGATCGAGGGAGTTTCCTCCTTTCAACAACGGAACGAGACTTTCGCCATCGCAGTGCTGATCTGGCATGGCCTCGATTCCGGCCATTTCGAGAACCGTGGGATAGAAATCCGGACTGGTCACGGGCTCCCGGCAAAAGGAATTGTTCTCGGTCACGCCCGGCCAATGAATGATGAGCGGCTCACGGGTGCCACCTTCATACATCCACCCCTTTCCTTCGTTGAGAGGAGCGTTACTGGTCGGCGAGCCTTCTGCCGTCGCCAGTCCTCCGTTGTCGGAGGTGAAAACGACGATGGTATTGTCCGCCTCCCCTTTGGCCTCAATTGCCTGAAGGAGTCGTCCAATATTCGTGTCCATGCATTCAACCATGGCCGCGTACTCGGGATCGGACTGGATCAGACGGCGCCGAATTCGATTGTTCACGGATTCGCTCTTCGGGTGGATTTCCCCTTCTTCGAAAGTCTTTTTCTTGTGGAGCCCCAGAGCTCGGGCCTTCCGTTCGTATTTAGCGACCAATTCCGGCTTCCCCTGAATCGGAGTGTGAACGGTGTAGTACCAGAGGTTGAGGAAGAAGGGCCGGTCGTCCTTGCCTTCAACGAGGCGGATGGCCTCATCGGTGAGCCGATCCGTTAGATATTCCCCCTCTGGGCCTTCCTCCAAATTGGGAATTTTCCAGGGGCTGAAATAGCCGTTTTTCGGATGCCCGTGATCACACCCACCAATATTGACTTCGAACCCATGGCGATCCGGCCAGAATTCCTTTTCCCCCATGTGCCATTTTCCAACGTGCCAGGTGGAATAACCGTTTTCCTGTAAGGCCGACGCCAAGCTTGTTTCCTTCGTATCCAGATAGGGAATGTAGGGAGCGTCGATCAATCGGGCGCGATCCCGCTGTCCCGGATTTCCTACGTGGATGTAATTGGTCAGTCCAAGACGGGCCGGATATTTCCCGCTCATGATGCTCGCCCGAGTCGGCGAACAAACCGGACAAGCCGCATAGGCATCGGTGAACCGCATTCCTTTTCCAGCCAGGCGGTCAAGGTTAGGAGTTTCGTAAAACTCGCTTCCATAGCAGGAGAGATCCTTCCAGCCGAGGTCATCAATGAGGATGTAGAGAATGTTTGGGGATTTGCTCATAAGAAAAGTTGGAAAAGATTATTCAGCTGCACGACGCATCGCATCCATCAGCGACCGGACATCCATCGGCGCCTTGGGAAAAAATCCAGTGACGAGGACTCCAATTCCTCCCTCCGGTGGGCTCACGGTAGTCCGCACCGCGATCCGGCGGACGTGTGGAAAAAAGCTGCCAAAATCATCCGAGATCCCGACGCCATGAAGACAAACCATGTCGCTGGCCACTTCCTCTGAGAACGATTCCGCGGTGTCTGGCCATTTTTTCGCCGCGCGGAGAAGGCTGCTCACAAGGCCTTTTTCTTCTGCAAGGTCGGCCGATTTCTGCAATCGAACGACCGTCCAAGGATGGATCGGAGACTCCGCCACCACCGAGCCCAAAGGCCGCATGGCGGGAGCGTATTCCGAGACCACCTTTTCCAAGCAGACGGAGTCCTCTTCATTTCCCCGCAACAACAACGCGGTCACCCCAAACTGATCCGCCAGAGTGCGCAGATGCGGACGATATCTCCCGAGAAAATCCATTCCAGCCCTCCCCGCCTGTGCGTATTCCGAAGGTTTATTGCCAATCCGGTAGCCCGCTTCGGTTTTTTGCAGCATCCCGTGAGCGCAAAGGATCCGAAGGATCTTGGCCAAGGTCGAACGGTTGATTTCGGAAGTTTCGAGCAGCTCATTGAAACCCACGGGACGGGCCCGAAGAGCCACTAAGTCCAGGACGCGCAAAGCGCGATCAAGAAGGGAATCGGAGGTTTGCGTAGTTTCCATTTTCATACCTTAATACTTATATAGATACCTAAAAGCAAGGAGGAAACTGGCGACGGAGAGGCAATGCGATGGGCGCAGTTGAAGCTACTGCCCTACTTTGGAATGCTGTCTTTCGTAGCCGCTCAGCTTTAGCTGCCCGGCATCGGCCGGCGAAAATGCACGCGAACCACGGAATCACTTCCCGGATTTCGGGGAGGTACACTGCCCGCTGAAAAACGCTGGGCCGAGACTAGACGCTGGGCCGAGACTAGACGCTGGGCCGAGAGGCAATGCGATGGGCGCAGCTGAAGCTACGGCCCTACTTTGGAATGCTGTCTTTCGTAGCCGCTCAGCTTTAGCTGCGCGGCATCGGCCGGCGAAAATGCACGCGAACCACGGAATCACTTCCCGGATTTCGGGGGAGGTGCAAGGCGCGCTGAAAAACGCATCTCGGGAATGGACGCTGGCCCGAGAGGCAATGCGATGGGCGCAGCTGAAGCTGCGGCCCTACTTTGGAGGGACCGAAAGGCACCCTCTCCTCAATGCAATCAGGCGACGGTGATCGCGTCTTCGCGATAGACGTCTTGGATCGCCCGGAGGAGTTCCATCCCCTCTTCCCGGGGGCGTTGGAAAACCTTGCGGCCTGAGATCAAGCCGCTGCCTCCGGCACGCTTGTTGATGATGGCGGTGCGGACGGCTTGTTGGAAATCATCATCCGCCGAGGCTCCCCCGGAGTTGATCATCCCAATCCGGCCCATATAACAATTGGCCAATTGATAGCGGCAAAGGTCGATCGGATGATCGGAGGAGAGCTCGGAATACATCCGCGGGTCGGATTTCCCAAAGCCTTCGAGGCGCCCGTATCCACCATTGTGGGTGGCGAGCTTCTGTTTGATCAAATCGGCCTGCATGCTTACGCCCAGATGATTGGCCTGACCGGTCAGGTCGGCCGAAGACTCATCATTGCCTTCCTTGTGATGAAAGGCTTCGTTGCGAACGTAGCACCAGAGGACGGTAAATAGACCGAGATCGTGCGCGTGCGAGAAAGCTTCGGCCACCTGTTCAATCTGCCGATTCGATTCCTCCGAGCCGAAATAGATGGTTGCCCCGACCGCTGCAGCCCCCATATCAGCCGCCCGATCCACATCGGAGAAGAAGATTTGATCGTACTGATTCGGATAGGAAAGCAGCTCGTTGTGGTTCAACTTGAGGATGAACGGAATGTGATGCGCAAATTCGCGGGCCACATTTCCCAGAACGCCTGCCGTCGACGCCACCGCGTTACAGCCGCCCTCCACTGCCAAGCGGACGATATTCCGTGGATCAAAATAATCCGGATTCTTGGCAAAGCTCGCGCCCCCGGAATGCTCGACCCCCTGATCGACCGGGAAAATCGAAAAATAACCGGTCCCAGCCAAATACCCGGTGTTGTACATTCGCTGTAAGTTGACGAGGACCTCATTCGAACGATCCGACTCCTTAAAATAGCGATCGACGAAATTCGGTTCAGGAAGAGCCAATCGCTCTTTCGGAATCTTCGGAGAATCGAAAGCGAGCAGCTCTTCGGGATCGTTTTCGAGAAAGGACTCAATGTGGGAATTCATGGCGATACAAGTTTTGGGGTGATTGCGCCGCGCGTGACACGACGCGTTGAAATTCGACTCCCTCAGACTAGCCCGAGTCGAAATTTCTGTCAATCGGACATCGGCTCCCCTGAGCCCTTAAGGACCAATCGCCCCTCTCCCTTTAGAAAAAAGATCGATCTTCTCACCTCATCCCCCTCACCCCGGTCGCCATTGCGGAATGAAATGGACTGCTGTGTTGAATTTTTTTTGAGAATTTCATTCGCATCTTCGCGGTATCCCAAGATATAACGAATGGAACGACCCCACGAGTGATTGATGAAATGACCACTGGTTCGAAAGTACGCCAAAGCCGCAGTGAATTCGTGTTTAAACGCTTGGAGCAGCGAATTTTATCTTGGAAATATCTGCCCGGCCACCACTTGAAAGAGGATGAGATTTGCACGGAGTTCAATGTGAGTCGCATCCCCGTACGGGAAGCATTGGGTCGTCTCAGTCAGATCCACTTGGTCGAACGCAAGCCCAACATGGGCTGCACCGTCAAACGCTGGACCGTCGACGAGCTGACCGAATTCTATGAACTCCGGCTCGCCCTGGAAAGCTACGTGGTCGAGACCTTGGCCCGCGAGGGTCCTCCGGAAGGCGCCTTTGATTCCCTCCAGGAAGCGTGGAGAAAACACCGAGACTTCCCCGAGGAATGCGTGGTATCCGGTCTGGATTGGAGCCGCCGCGACGAAAAGTTTCACATCGGGATCTGCGAGGTGCTCGGTAATCAGCAAATTCTCTCTACCCTTCAGGATATCAATGCCCGACTCCGTTTTCTGCGGGTCAAAGACATCAACTCTCCTGAACGCATCCGAATCAGCAGCAACCAGCATCTCGCCATTCTCAAAGCCATTCTTTCCGGGGACGCCGAGACCGCCAAGCGCACCCTGCGAAAAAATATCTATACCGGAAAATCGAACGTAGAGTCGTCCCTGCGGGATATTCTCATCGAAGCGTATTCGATGTAGGGATGGGTCGATAGCGAGTTATGGAGAAAATGCGTCTTTGAGGGTGAACGGCCCGGGTCCGCTCCGGCGCACGAGAGCTGGAAGCTCTCGCTACTTTGGTTTAGTTCAACTCTGTCAGCGATCGACTTTGCCGACATGAGCTCAATCCATTCACTCGGTCTCACGGACGGGGTCCGCTCCGGCGCACGAGAGCTGGAAGCTCTCGCTACTTTGGTTTGATTCAACTCTGTCAGCGATCGACTTTGCCGACATGAGCTCAATCCATTCGATTGGCCTTACGGCCGGGGACCGATCCGACGCACAAGAGCTGGAAGCTCTCGCTACTTTGGTTTGATTCGACTCTGTCACCGATCGACTTTGCCGACATGAGCTCAATCCATTCACTCGGTCTCACGGACGGGGTCCGCTCCGACGCACAAGAGCTGGAAGCTCTCGCTACTTTGGTTTGATTCGACTCTGTCACCGATCGACTTTGCCGACATGAGCTCAATCCATTCACTCGGTCTCACGGACGGGGTCCGCTCCGACGCACGAGAGCTGGAAGCTCTCGCTACTTTGAGGGAGGCTTCGGGTGCTCAGTGAGAGACGATCCAGCCTGTGGGTGGGATGCTTTAGCACCCACCGCCTCGCGTTTTATCTTTCACCGAATTCTCGAAGCTACCCCTACTCTATTTCTTCTCCAGAAAGACTCTCCAGGAACCGAGGTCGGTGATCTCTTGCGCGCCTTCTACGGCGCAGGCTTCGCCGATGAAACCGACTTCCTCGCGTCCCCCAACCAGCGTCACCTTCCCCAATCCCAAGGGTTGACCGATGCCTTTGAGGAATTTGCCAAGATTCTTCAGGGGCAGTGACCAGACTTCGACGAGAATGGTTGATCCTCCTTCAGCCTGGCGGACTAAGGCTGGTCGAGCCGGTTCACCTTCGAGAGCGTAGAAACGATAAACCGAATCGGTCGCGGTCTCCTCGAGGAATGTCGCGCCCAAATCCGTGAGCTGATGATTCAACGGCAACCCTTTCATATGAGCTCCGCAGACCACAACCGGCACGGTTTCCTCGACGGGAAGGGATTCCCCGACTGTCGCCGGAGGCACCGGCGTGGCAATGGCCCCGGCCGAAAGACCGGTATGGGCATGGAACTGTTCACCCAACTTCAGCAGCTCGTAATCGTGAAAAGCGGCGGCGAAAAAGGTGACCCCATGAGGCAAGCCGTCTGGACGCATTCCGCAAGGAACCGCGAGACCGGAGAGGTCCATGAGGTTCATGAAATTGGTATAGTACCCGAGGCGACTGTTGAGGGTCACCGGGTCGGCTTCGACTTCGGCGATGGTGTAGACCGTGGGGCAAGTGGGAGACATGAGGGCGTCCATCTCGTCCATGATCAACCCTGCCTTTTGCCGCAGTTCTTGAATACGGTAATGGGTCTTGAAGAAATCCAGAGCGGTATACTGATCGCCTTTCTCGATAATGGACCGGGTCACCGGATGAAGGATTTCGGGACACTCCGCGAGGACCTCCTCAAGGGCGATGAACCGCTCCGCAAGCCACGGACCCTCGTAGAGCAATCGGGCCGTTTCGAGAAACGGCTCGAAATCAATCGGAACCACCTCGTAGCCGAAAGCGATGAGATGGTTGACCGCATCGTCGAAAATTTTTGCCGTGGCTTTGTCGCCAAAGAATTCGAGCTGCGACGGACGAGGAACACCGACCTTCTTCTTCGGCTCGGCCAACTCCGGCGGATCCATTTTCCGTGAATAGGGATCGTTCGCATCAAACTGGGCCGCAACCTCGAATACCGTCTGGGCATCCCCACAGTTGAGGGCAAACACGGAAATACAATCAAGGCTCTTGCAGGCGGGAATCAGCCCGCTGTTGCTAAAGGCCCCGCGACTCGGCTTCAACCCGACCAAATTGTTCAGCGAGGCAGGAACCCGACCCGAGCCCGCCGTATCAGTTCCGAGCGAAAACGAGACCATGCCGGACGCTACCGCGACGGCCGATCCCGAACTCGAACCGCCGGGAATGTAGTCCGAATTAAAAGAATTGCCCGGAAAGCCATACGGCGAGCGCACCCCGACTAGCCCGGTTGCAAACTGGTCCAGATTCGTCTTGCCGACTGGAATCGCTCCGGCAGCCATCAGAAGCTTCACCACGTGCGCCGACTCGGAAGGGAAGTAACCATACTCTTCGCAAGCGGCAGTGGTCCGCAAACCCTCCAGATCAATGTTGTCCTTGATCGCAAACGGAATACCGTAGAGCGGGAGATCTTCAATGTTCTGCTCGGCCAGCTTTCCCGCGAGCTCCAGACAAGATTCCCGCGAGGACCGTGAGATCCAGATTTTGGGATCACCCGCGTCGATCCGGTCGAAAATCTGGTGGATGACTGCTTCCGGAGAGGTCTCCCCGCTACGGTAAAGGCGCCGCAGTTCTTCTATGGTTAAATTGATCGTAGGATCTTGCATGTTCTTCAAATTCTAGTGGGTTTTCACGAGAAGCAATTGCTGACCAGTTTTCACCGAGGAGCCTTCCTCCGCGATAATTTTCGTGACTTCCCCACCGGAAATCGCGACCACATTGATCTCCATTTTCATCGCTTCGAGTATGATCAGGGTTTGGCCGGCCTCCACCGTTTCCCCCTCTTGGACGAGGATCTTCCAAACATTTCCGTTAATATGACTGGTGACCGCCTCGTGCCCTTCGGGCAGCTCCATCTCCTCAGGCGGTGGAGCCTCTTCCCAGGTTTCATTGGCAGCGGCTTGCCCGGCCTCCTCCCAACGTTGGCGTTCTTCCTCGAAAGCCTTTTGCTGAGTCGCTTGGAAGGTCCCGATCGACTCCTGATTTTCAGCCACAAACTCGTTATACTTCTTCAGGCTGAAGGTTTCCGTCTCGATCTTGATCTCGTATTCCCCGGAATGGAAATCGC
This sequence comes from Puniceicoccus vermicola, assembly GCF_014230055.1. NCBI lineage: Bacteria > Pseudomonadati > Verrucomicrobiota > Opitutia > Puniceicoccales > Puniceicoccaceae > Puniceicoccus > Puniceicoccus vermicola. Next base: position 102,040 of record NZ_JACHVA010000138.1, read on the forward strand.
GACGCATCCGAACCAACTCTTCCTCCGAAACCGGAAAGAAGCGAACTTGGTCAAAGAACCGGAGTAGCCAAGGTTTCTCCGGCTCAAAAGGTCCCGTCGACAAGTAGCGATTCCAGATCGGAAGCGATTGCCCGACGAGCTGATACCCGCCCGGGCTATCCATCCCATAGATACACATATAGACTCCTCCGATTCCAACCGTTCCTTCCGCAGTCCACGTCCGGGCCGGATTGTATTTGGTGGTCAAGAGGCGGTGCCGGGGATCTACGGGAACCGCCGCTGGAGCACCGAGATAGACATCGCCCAGCCCCATCACCAAGTAGCTGGCACTGAAGACAATCTTTTCCACCTCCTCGACAGATTCGAGCCCGTTGATCCGCCGAATAAATTCGATATTGCTCGGGCACCAAGGAGCGTCTTTGCGAACGGATTTTTCGTATTTGCGCACCGCCATCTGCGTCATCTCGTTGTTCCAGCTCATCGGCAGGTGCAACACCCGGGTTGGGATCTCCAACTCGTCGACGCCGGGGAGTTCCTTCTCGGCTTGGAGCAATGCCTCCATGAGTTGGTCCAAGGTCAACATCCGTGAATCGTAGTGAATCTGCAACGTGCGCACTCCGGGCGTAACGTCGATGATTCCCGGCAGATCGTTTTTCTCGATCCACTGCATCAAAGAGTAAACTCGGAAACGCAGGCTGATATCGAGAACGATCGGACCGTATTCAATGAGAAGATACTTATCGCCGCAGGGCCGATAGGTCACCCGGACCGGATTCTCATCCTCGGTCAGCAGCGCTTTGATACAGGAACCGCGGTCGGAATTCGTGGTCACAAAAGGCGTGTGCACTGCCCGGTCGAGCCTCGCAATGGCGGAGTCCTGATCCTGCTCGAGCGAGTTCGCCTCCTCCTGGGAAATGGTCGAGAACCGAACGGTGTCGCCTGGACGGATCTGTCCGGTCATCCACAAATCGGCTTGAACGATGGTTACGGCACAGACAAAACCGCCAAGACTCGGACCGTCCGGCCCGAGGATGATCGGCATGTCCCCGGTAAAGTTGATGGCGCCGATAGCGTAGGGATTGTCGTGAACATTCGACGGGTGCAGCCCAGCCTCCCCTCCGTCCGTGCGGGCCCATTTGGGCTTCGTTGGTGCGATCAGGCGAATCCCGGTGCGGGCCGAATTGTAGTGAACTTCAAATTTCGATTCGAGGAAGGCATCAATGTCTTCTTCGAGGAAGAAGTCAGGCGCGCCGTGTGGACCGTAGGTCACCCGGATCTCCCATTCATTCGAATACTCGGGGATCGAAGACTTCTCAATATCCGGGCATTCAGAAGCATCGGTTTTCGTTTCCGCAAAAAGATGGAGGACATCCCCGGCCACGAGAGTCCGACCGGCGTGACCACCGAATTGCCCCATAGCAAAGGTGGACTTGCTGCCGAGATAATCCGGCACGTCAAACCCTCCGGCGACCGCAAGATAGGTCCGGCAGCCGACGTCTCCGACGCTGCCAAGCTTGAGTACCGAACCGGAATCCACCGAAAAGGCCTTCCAGAAAGGCACGGGCATCCCGTCCAACTCGGCTGGCATCTCCGCACCCGTGAGAGCGAGCACCGCCTTTTGGTTAAACTTCAGCGTTGGGCCGCTCAGCGTAATCTCCAAGGCGGCCGCCCCCGACTCGTTTCCGACCAGGCGGTTGGCCACGCGGAACGCGAGCCCATCCATCGGTCCGGAAGGAGGGACTCCGATATCCCAATAGCCCAAGCGCCCCGGATAGTCCTGAATGCTGGTCTGGGTCCCGGGAACGAGAACATCGACCGCAGTGGTCTCGTATTCGAAAGTTTTGAGGAAGGCCGTCGTAATTTTCCCACCGACAAAAGTGGGATCGTCAATGATCCGCCGCAGGTATTCGAGATTCAGCTCGATCCCGTAGATCTGGGATTGATCAATTGCCTCCCTCATCTTCTCGATTGCTTCGGTCCGATCCTTCCCGTGGACAATGATTTTGGCCAGGAGTGGATCGTAATGGGGAGTCACCTCCGTGCCCCGAGAGACCCAGGTATCGCAGCGAACGCCCTCGGGAAAAGATACTTCGGTCAATGTCCCCGACGAAGGTTGGTAGTCCTTGCGAGGATCTTCGGCATAGACCCGGACCTGGATCGAATGCCCGCAAACTGGCACGGCTTCGTAATCGCCGGTAGGGTCCTCCCCTCCCCCGAGTTTCAACATCCACTCCACCAAGTCGACTCCGGTGACCTCTTCACTCACCCCGTGCTCCACCTGGAGGCGGGTATTCACTTCGAGGAAATAGAAATCCTCGGTATCGGCATTAACCAAGAACTCCACCGTTCCAGCAGACCGGTAGCCGACTGAGCTGGCGAGTCGACGTGCGGAGGCCGCCAGGCCCCCCCGCAAATCGTCCGAAATCCCCGGAGCCGGGGTTTCTTCAATCACCTTCTGGTTCCGGCGCTGACTCGAGCAATCCCGTTCGCCCAAAGTGACGATCTTGCCGTCGCCGTTGCCGAAGATCTGCACCTCCACGTGACGGGCCCGACTGACAAATTTCTCCAAATAGATTCCGGCTTGGCCAAAATTGGCCTGACTCAAGTGCTCGACCTCATCGAAGGCCTTGGCCAAAGCGCCGGGCTCCTCGCAGACGCGCATTCCGATGCCCCCACCGCCAGCCACACTTTTAAGAATCACCGGATACCCTATCGATTCTCCAAGCTCCAGTGCTTCATCCGCGGAAGCCAGCAGCCCCGTTCCCGGCAACATGGGAACATCGCTCTTCTCGGCCAACTCACGGGCCGTGTGCTTTAGTCCAAACTTTTCAATCTGTTCCGGTGTCGGCCCGATGAAAGCAATCCCAGCGTCTTCACAAGCCTGGGCGAACTCGAGGTTCTCACTCAACAACCCGTATCCGGGATGCACCCCATCCGCGCCGGTCTCTTTACAAATCTCAATAATCTTATCGGCTTTGAGATAGCTTTCCGAGACAGGAGCCGGCCCTAAGCAATACGCTTCGTCGGCCTCAAGGACATGTGGAGTGTGACGATCTGCTTCCGAAAAAACGGCCACCGTCGGAATGTTCAGCTTCTGGCAAGACTTGAGGATCCGGCAGGCGATCTCCCCACGATTGGCAATCAATACTTTCTTTAACATAAACTGATTAGACTTGGAGGTGGCTGGTTACGATTTCATCGGACAATTCAGCAATGGATCCCTGGGCAACGGTCATCCCCCGATCCATCACGTAGAAACGGTCACTGACCGCTTTGGCAAAATCCAGATACTGCTCAACGAGTAGGATTCCCATCCGCCCGGTCTCGCGAAGCATTTTGATGGTATCCTCAATCTGGTCGATGATCGACGGCTGGATGCCTTCGGTCGGCTCGTCGAGAATCAGCAGTTTGGGGCAGGTCAAGAGTGCGCGGGCAATCGCCAGCTGCTGCTGCTGCCCCCCGCTGAGCACCCCTCCCTTCCGCTTCAGCATATCTTTGATGACGGGAAAAAGAGTGTAGACAAAATCGAGCTGCTCGCGCGCCTTGTCGCCGTGGACGATGATCGCGGTTTGGAGGTTTTCCCAGACCGTCAAAGTCGGAAAGATGTGGCGGCCCTGAGGGACGTAGGCCAGACCTTGGCGCGCTCTTTTCTCCGGGGCAAACCCTTGGATGGCCTCTCCGTCGAGAATTACTTCCCCTTCCGTCGAATCGACCAAGCCGTAGATGGCCTTGAGGGTCGTGGTCTTCCCCACTCCGTTTCGGCCCATGAGGGACACGACCTTCCCAGGGGGGACTTCCAGGTCCACACCGCGAATGATAATTGACTGGTCGTAATACGCTTTGAGCCCTCGGGTTTCGAGAACCAGCTTTTCAGGAGAATCGTTGTTTTCCGCTTTCATGATTCGCCTTACTTTTCGTGCTGTCGGCCCAAATACACTTCAACCACTCTCGGGTCAGACTGAACGTGATCAATACTGCCCTCCCTCAAAATGGAGCCCTGATGCAAAACCGTAACCTTGGTCGCAATCTGACGTACAAAAACCATGTCGTGCTCGATGACGATGAGGCTGTGAGCTCCCGCGAGACTGAGAAGCAACTCCCCCGTTCGCTCCGTCTCCTCGTCGGTCATCCCGGCAGCAGGCTCATCGACCAGGAGGAGTTTGGGATCCTGCGCCAGCAACATACCAATCTCCAGCCACTGCTTCTGTCCATGCGAGAGGGATCCGGCGATCAGTTGTTTCTTTTCAGTCATCCGGATTGTCTCGAGGATCTCATCAATTCGTTCCCGGTCCGCGGGCGTCTCCCGGTAGAACAGGGTCGCGAAGACTCCCCGGTTGCGGTTCAGGGACATCAGAAGATTGTCGTATACGGTGTGATCGGAATAGACTGAGGGAGTCTGAAACTTGCGGCTGATTCCCAATCGATTGATTTGGTGCTCCCTCATTTTTGTGAGCTGAACCCCTTCTCCCGGTCCAAACTCGATCCTGCCGCTGTCAGGACGAATGCGGCCGGTAATCAGATCAAGGAACGTGCTTTTTCCCGCACCATTGGGACCGATGATCGTCCGTAATTCACCCTTATCGATGTAGAGATTCAGGTCATCAATCACCTTAAACCCGTCAAAGCTCTTGTTGAGACCTTCGCAGGTGAGGATGAACTCTTTCTTGGATGCGGCCTGTTCTTGGGTCGACATGAATAGAATTAGATACAGGGTAAATCAGGCAGCACTCTCGGCTTCCTTGTTCTTCTGGAACCAGTGACGATACCGTTTGTAGGACGACTTCAATTGTTGCGGGAGGCCGACGATCCCGTTGGGCATAAAGAGGACGACGAAGACGAAAAGCGCCCCGAGGATGATCAGCCAGTAATCCGGATAATGATAGGTGCTGTAGCTCTTCAGCCAGTTTACGAAGACCGCACCAATTACTGGCCCCAGGATGGTTGCCCGGCCACCTACAGCAACCCAGACGACGATTTCCAGCGACTTGCTCGGGCGCATCTCTTCGGGATTGATAATCCCCACTTGGGGAACATAGAGGGCTCCGACGATCCCTGCCATAATAGCGGCAACCACAAAGATCGCCAACTTGTAGGTCGTGGTCGAATACCCGGAAAATCGCACGCGGTTCTCACTGTCACGGATTGCCCGTTGAATCTTTCCGAATTTCGTGCGGGTGAGCCACCAGATAAAAAAGAGACAGAGGGATAAGTAGACCGCAGTCACCGTGAACAAGGTTCGCTGAGTCACCGGATCGAAGATCTTGCTCCCAAGAATCGTCTTAAAATCCGTAAAGCCGTTGTTTCCGCCGAAGGTAAAACTGTTCTGAAAGAACATAAGGCAGGCGGCATAGGTCAGAGCCTGAGTGATGATGGCAAAATAGACCCCTTTGATCCGCGCCCGAAAGGCAAGAAAACCAAAGATCCCAGCGACGATTCCGGGAACCAAAAGGACGGCAAATACGGCGAACCCAAAACTGTCGAAGGGCACCCAGTGCGCGGGCAATTCCTTATACCCGAGAAAGACCATAAAATCGGGAAGCTCGCTCTTGTAAGCGCCCTGTTCGCCGATTTTCAGCATCAGGTGCATGCCCAGGGCATAACCGCCCAGAGCGAAAAAGAGCCCCTGTCCGAGACAGAGCAATCCAGTGTATCCCCAGAGAAGATTGAGGGAAACCGCCAGCCCCGCGTAGCAGAGGTATTTCCCCCAGAGGTTCAGCTGGTAATCGCTGACAAAGAAAAAGGAACTTTCAGAGCCAAATGCATTCAGCATCGGCATAGCAACCACCACGATCAGCGTAACAATGATGATTCCGATCAGGGAGCGTTGGCTTTCGCTAATTTTGGTCATGAGATTACAAATAAGCTAAAGGATCAATCCAAGTTGCGGCTCTTCGAGGGGAACAGGCCGCCTGGCTTCCACTGGAGGAAGAGGATAATGGCAATGAGGACGCAGATCCGCCCCATCACCGGTCCGAGCAGAGGCTGCAGGGCCTGATCGGTGACTCCGATTCCCAAAGCGGAAATCACGGTGCCCACGATATTCCCGACTCCACCGGCGACGACGACCATAAAGCTGTCGACAATGTAGCTCTGCCCGAGGTTGGACCCGACACTTCCTATCTGGGAAAGGAAGACTCCCGCCAAGCCGGCCAGTCCGGACCCGAAAGCGAAGGTCATCATCCGCACCCGGTTGATCCGGATCCCCATCGCCGCCGCCATTTGTGGATCCTGCATCACTGCCCGAATCGAAAGACCAAACGGAGTCCTCGACATGAGGAGCCATGTGCCAACCACGATCAGAATGGCGAAGCCGATCACGAAAATCCGGTTGAATCCGAAAGTGATGTCAAAGATCTCCACATTCCCCAGCAACCAGGATGGAGAGCGGACTTGGCGATTCGCCGCCCCGAAGACCAACCGAAAGCCCTGCTGTAGAATCAGCGAGACTCCCCAAGTCGCCAGAAGGGATTCCAAAGGACGTTTGTAAAGAAATTGGATCACCGTCCGCTCCAGCACCAAGCCACAAAGAGCCGCGACGATGAATGAAAATGGAATCGCAAAGAGGAAGTAGGTTTCCAATGCGAAAGTCGACTGGGAGAAGACCGTATAGAAAATCTGTTGACTGATGTAGGCGGCGTAGGCTCCGATCGCAATCATCTCCCCGTGAGCCATGTTGATGACCCCCATCAAGCCGAAGGTTATGGCCAGCCCCAGAGCGACGATCAGAAGAACCGCTCCCAGACTCAGCCCGCGAAAGCAGGTCCCAACAAAATCAGTGACCGAAATGTAGCTCTCGATCGAGGCGATGGACTCGTCCAATTCGGCTTTCTCTTCTTCGGTCAAGGGATACGGCGCATAGCCGTCATTGATATCGTGGCGGAGGTTCTTCAGAGCGTCCAAACCCGCGATCGAGTTCCGATCTTTCAATACCTGGATTGATTCCATTTGCTCCTCCTTGCTGCCGTGGGCGAGCATGGAAACCGCAATCCCTTCCTCAAGGGCTTCGATGACCAAAGGCTCGGTCTCCTTCGAGCTCAATTCACGAAGCTTGGGAAGGATGTCTTTGTCCTGCTTAAGCCCCAATTTCAGGGCGGCGTCGGCCCGATCACTGACATCGGGAGTGCTCAGTGCCAAAAGGTCCACCGTCATGGTGAAGACCCGGCGAGTCTTTCGGCCCGGCCGCGCCATTTCCATTTTCTCCGGATCGAGAACCAAAGGATTCCCCGCCTCGTCGACAATGATTTCGCCGTCTACGATTCGGCTATAAGTCGAGGCTTCCCCCTCGGTCTCCGCCTCGTGCTCAAGGACAGGAATGGGATCCACATCGGGATCCGTTTGATAAAGGTAGATCTTTCCGCGTTTCCAAAATTCAAGGTAGTCCGGCACTATCGGTGCAGCGGTGCTGGAAAGAGATTCAACAAGAGCCGTTTGCTCTTTGCCGCTGGAGAGGATGGCCTCCACCAGGATTTGTCTTGCCTGCGCTTCATCCGCCCTCAGGTCGGATGCCAGCCCAAACAATACCAGAAGAAAGACTCTGGTGATTAGGGTAATCGTGACACGGGATTTCATCACAGAGATAGATATGAGAGAGTGGCGCTGGTCCCGAAAAGATAAGTTCCATCAGGGAGGAGCGGGCCGCCGCTCCGACTCCTCCCCTTTGGAACTATCCGAAGGGTTAACTCCGGTTCTTCAAACAACTAATACTAATTAATTGGATTCATTACTCCTCCGAGAAGGTGCCCTTTAGGAAGGGTTCACCGTAGACGTCGTCGAATGATTCAATGACTTCGAACTGACCATCGGGAAGCGTCTCACCGATGTAGACGTTCTTCGTCAGGTGATGGTTTTCCTGGGTGGTCACAGTGCCGCCAGGGCCATCGAAGGAGATGCCGCTCTCCAGAGCTGAAATCACCTTATCCACGTCGAAGCTCCCCGCTTTTTCCACAGCTTTCTTCCAGAGATACACCCCGTCGTAGGAGAGGACCATGGGGCTGCAAGTCACACGACCGTCCCGTTCGAGACCATCCACGTCAGCAGTCTGGAGCCAATCTTGGAAGTTGGCGACAAACTCTTCGTTTTCCGGAGTATCGAGGGACATGAAGTAGGTCCAGCAACCGAGCTGTCCGACGAGGTCTTCAGCCGGAAGGCTTCGGAACTCGTCCTCGGACAGACTAAAGGAAACGACCGGCACCTCTTCCGCGGTAAGACCGGCAGCAGCATACTCTTTGAAGAATGCCACGTTCGAGTCACCGTTGATGGTATTGATGACGGCTGCGTCTCCGCTAGCTGCGAACTTTTTGATGTCCGCCATGATTTGCTGATAGTCGGTGTGACCGAACGGAGTGTAGGTTCCGGCTGAGATCACCTCACCGTCCGCGTCCTTGCGAAGACCGCCACCGATGTTGCGGAGAGGAATGCCCTTCGAGAGAAGGTATTCCAACAACACGAGGTTGGTGGTCTGCGGGTAGACATAGTCGGTGCCAATCAGGTAGAACTTGTCGCGTCCTTCTTCGAGGAGGAAGTCAACCGCAGGGATTGCCTGCTGATTCACTGCTTCCGCCGTATAGAAGATATTCGGCGACTGCTCTTCCCCTTCGTATTGAACCGGGTAGAACAGAAGACCGTCATACTCTTCGAAGACCGGAAGAACCGACTTGCGGCTCACGGAAGTCCAACAACCGAAGGTAACCGCAACCTCGTCTTGGACGAGAAGCTGCTTGGCTTTCTCTGCAAAGAGCGGCCAATCAGAAGCACCATCGACCACAATGGGTTCGATCTGCTTACCGAGAACGCCGCCGTCTGCGTTGATTTCATCGATTGCGAAGAGCAAAACGTCCCGTAGAGAGGTCTCACTGATGGCCATGGTTCCACTCAAGGAGTGGAGAATACCGACTTTAACGGTGTCATCCTCGTCCGCCTGGGCATGGAGGCCCAGAAGCGCGCCGGCAGACACAAGAGCGCCCGCACGGAAACTGCGTAAGAGTTTACGAAATGATTGATGCATATTTTCTAAGTAGGATCGTTTGAGTTCTGTTGGTTTTCAGTTCGCTCAGGGATGAGACGCTGAAATGGGATGTAATCTCCAAACTTAGAAATCCATTCCGATACCGATGTTCCCGGTAACGAAAGTTTCTTCCGGATTGCCGGGAATGGTGTCGTCAGGAGTGTAGTAGAAGTAAGCTCCACCATGCACATTCCAAGCACCGTAGGCTTCGGAAATAAAGGAGAGAGGGAAGGAAATTTCCGGACCCACAGAGACATAAGTCAGGCCAGCATCACCACCGTAGTAGTCATCCGTGTTGAAGGCCACGTTGGCACCGAGAGAGATGTCGAGGCTTTCGTAGGAAGTGCCTTCGGAAACACCGAGAACGACAACGGTTCCGGTATCCTGATCACCATTCCCATCAACGCGATTGTGAACCACGATCGTCGGGTTAAGGAAAGTCGCATAGCTGGCCATCAAGTCGAGGATGCGCTCAGCGTCACCGCCATAGATCCACTCCTGGTAGGTCACTTCGAAATTCCAGTCTCCGACGGCATAACCAACGCCCGCCCAGAAATCGACTTCCTGAATATCGTCACCGATGCCGGATTCCGCCAGATCATTGATGTCGAACCACATTCCACCGAAGACATAAACCTCTTCGGTAATCGCTGCCGTCAATCCAAGCGAAGGCTGGAAAAGGAATTCTGCATCCGACCCTGTTCCCCAGACGTCGGAACCGTATGAAATAAAGTGAGTATTCACGTCGAGACTCAGCCAACCGCTGATCGCCGAACCCACTGCCGCCTCCTCAACCGGAGGAGTCTCTTCCAAGGCTTCGTCGCCCGTCATTTCAAGATCCGCATTCTGTGCGGCCAGAGAAACTGCCCCACCAAACATAAGGGAGAGCGCCAACCATTTTTGAAGCCTTTCGGCCGAGTATTTAGTCTTCATTTTTCGTTCTGTTGCTTTGTTCGTTGTGTGTCAGGTGAACGAGTTTCGGCAGAGACCACCGAAGCCCATACACTCATATCCATGAATGTATACAATCTTGTATAAGCAACGGGTATGCCAATTTACGCGACTCGCGGCAAAAACCGGAAATGGTCCAGAGAAAGCCCTCTTTTCGTAAAAATTCCCCTAAGGACAGATAAAATCTGCACTTTTGGGAGGGTCCGTAGTCAGATCCTACAACAATTCCGTCACGGTCGAGTGAATCGATGAACAATGACGCGTGACTCTCCCTCCTCACAAAACTCCCCGATTCTTTTTCCTTCCGTTCTACCCGGATTTCGATTCTTTAGGTTTCGTGGTCAGGATGCGCAGAAAGCCCGCCGAACCGGAAGCCTTTCAAATGGCACCGATGATCGATATGGTCTTCCTCCTCCTTGTCTTCTTTATGACCGTGAGCAACCTCGCCCAAGCCGAGAAGAGGATCAAACTCGATCTCCCGGAAAGTGAGCAAGCGGACGTTCCGGAAGATCTCTCCGATCGCACGGCAATCTCGGTCAAGGCGGACGGCACTGTATATTGGGGGGCACGTCTAGTATCGATTGACGAACTCCCCGAGGTCCTCGAGCCCCTCGTGGCCGAAACTCCGGATCTCCGCGTTCAAGTACGAGCGGATCAAGATACACCGTTTTCCGAAATCAAGAAGGTGCTGAAAGCCTGCGCTCAGGCAGGCGCTTACAACGTCATCTACTCCACCTATCAATCGGATTAGATCCCATGGCCCGTCTGAAGAAAAAAGCGCAACCCAAGCCGGAGATCCAGATCGCTCCGATGATCGACTGCGTCTTCCTCCTTCTCATTTATTTTATGGTCTCGGCCACACTTGAAAAGCAGGAGGCCGACCTTTCCTTCGAGCTTCCCGGCACCGTCGAACAGTCCGAGCCGGTGGAGATGCCCGACGAACAAATCATCGAGATTCGAGCCGATGGTCAGGTGATCGTTAACGAGTTCGCCTACGATTCTCCCGACTCCCCCCGATTTCAGGAGCTAGCGGCCATGCTCACCCGCTTTAAGGAAGCTTCGAGCGCCAATCAGGTTGACGCCATCGTCACCATCTCTCCCGCCGACCTAGCTCTTCACCAAAGCATCATCAAGGTCATGGACGCCATTTCCATCGCCGGAATCGATTCCGTCAATTTCTCACTGAGCGAATCGAGCGGAGTCTAGTCTCCGACTGTTTGCCCCTCCTACCCAGCGAAAGCTCAATCCTCTCGCGACTTTGCCCGAACTTACTCGGGGCTTCCGTTATCGTCGTAGTTGAAGATCGGCGCGTCGCCGTCCTCCTGTGCCTCCAAATTATCCTCAGTGATCTTTTCTCCAAGGCTTTCGGAATCACTCTGATCGTCCATTTCCTGAACCACGGGACTTGTTTCCATTCCATATTCGGATTGGGAGGCACATCCAAAGCCCATCAAAGCAAGGGCGAGAAGAAGAGAAGCATTGCGGATCATTACGATTACGGTGGCGGGAATTTCGCACCTAGGCAAGATCTTCATTTCGCCCTCTCAAAGGGTTAAATCGACCTTCTCCCATTCCGGCTTGGAGATTCCACTTTACTCCCCACCAGCATCCTCCTATTCGTTTCGCCAGAAGAATTTGGCCGACCAATTTCTTCCCGAACACCGTGGTCCATTCGAACCATGCCAACCATCCAGATGCTCGAGATTTCGCGAAGGAAGCGGTTTCCCTCCGCTGGCATACTATTGGCATGGGGCACCGCTTCGATTCTTCCCGGCGCAACCGCCGCCGCTCAGGAAAATGGACAATCCGAATCCCTCCTAGACTCCGTCTCGGAATTTCTCCGGAGAGGACAGCTGGAAGGGCAGATTGGGATCGGGGCAAACCAGCGAATTTACAACAACGAAGCGGGCGATGGGCCGGGACTGTCGTGGGGCTATCTGCAAACCCGCTACGTCACTCCGACCTATAACGGACTCTCGGCCGGAGGAGCTTTTCTCGCCGTAGGAGAAGTCTGGGAGGATCATACCGGAGATTTCGATTCGGTCTTCACCGAACCCTTCGACATCGAAGAGCTCTATCTCGAGTTCCTCAACGATGACCAAACCTTGGGAGCCCACATCGGGCGCAAGACCATGCCTTCGAACCCCGGTCTCGACGGCGACTATCAGCAAGGGCTCAACCTACACGCGGGAACGGAAAGCGGCTACAGTCTAGATTTCTCCATCATTGATCGCTGGATCAGGTATTCCACCTATAACTACGACCTTCATGGCATCACCGGCTGGGACGACGTTGATGCCGTAAACTCCGCGGCAGGGGAGCTATTTTTCGCTGCCGTGATCGATCTCCCCTTCAGCTCTCACTTCACTCTCAGCCCCTACTTCAATTACCAGGAAGACGTGATGGCCTACTACGGGACGACCTTCACCTCATCGATCCCGACCGAGAACCTAGCGGCCCAGAGCCACTGGGACACCCAGCTCATTCTGGCCATCTACGACAACCAGGTCCCCACCTCCATCGAACCGGACTACGAAGATGCCTGGGGCGGACTCTTGTACACCGGACTTGCCTTCGAACGTTATTCCCTTGGTGGTGGCGTCTATTGGATCAGCGACAACACCATTGATACGGGAGCCGGAGCCTTTCACATCTTCGACCCGCTCAAGGAGGACAACCTTTATCCCTATAATAACCAGAACGATTTCGAACTCTATTACCTGAAAGGCTCGGCCACTTTCGGCGACCTAACCATCAACCCGGCCATCGGCATTGGGCGAAACCATGCGATCGAATCGGATTCGATCGAAATTGACGTCCTCTTCAACTACGACCTCCCCGGCAACTTCCAACTCGAGGGCTATTTCGTCTACGTCGATTTTGAAAAAGACATTTTCCCCAGTTACTTCCTCGGCGGGGCGACGATCGGATATAACTTTTAGAAAGAGAAACGTTCCCGACCGGACAGACGAGTTCCCCTCTCCGCCCAGGGCCCAAACCCTACCCGCTCGAAAGGCTCGCGGCCAAGTTCAAAGGTCTTCAATGGCTTCGCGGATGGCTTCGTCGGAGACGCTGTCAGAAGGGACGGATAACGCCAATTCAAAGAGGGTCTTCGCCTCCTCCTCGTCGCCGACCTTATCCTCAAAAAGCCCGGCGTGAAAGTAGACAAAACGAAGAAGAGAGTCCGAATAACGCTCAGGATCCTCCCGCGCCCAATCGAGCAGAACACCAAAATCCTCTTCGGCGACATCACGGCGTCCAAAAATCCGCGGAAGCTGGTAGCTATTGATTGCGCGCACCGAGCGAACATCCGGATCCTCGGGAGCCGCGGCCACCGCATCGTCAATGGTGGCTACCCCCTTTTTCAGCCAATCCATCTTCTTGTAGAAAATCGCATCCCGCGCCCGCAGAACGTATAGATTGCCGAGAAAGACCTGAGCTCGAGCGTCATCCGGATTCTCGGCCAATATCTCTTCAAAAATTTCTTGCGCCTCGATGACGGCATCCTCGTCACCCGCCACTCCCTCCTGATGAAGATCGAGGCCTCGCGAGAACTGCTCCCGCACCGCGGGATCGTCGGACATCGGCTCGGGTCGGGCCCCCTTCTCCACCGCCTGAAGCGCAATCGCTCCGAACAGCAACATCCAAAAGCAATGACCAGCAAGAGGGGGAGGTTTCATGCTTTTCAAAGAAGCAGGATCTAATGCAAGGAAGCAAGATCTCTCGGCAGAAACCGCCCCCCCGAGGGGTTGGGCGGTGTGATCGGGTCAATCGTCAACTTCCAATCGAGAGCTGGACGTGTCCTGCGAAGCTCCCGAGCGAAGCAAGTAAGCTCTCGCTACTTTGGGCTGTCCCCCGTTCTCGCATGACTTTAGTCGTGCGATTCCTGCAGCGGGATACGCATCTGGCGTTCAGGAATGACGCGCCCGAGAGGGCACTATGATGAATCCCGGCTATCTTCAACTCGAGCCGAGAGCGCAGCTGAAGCTGCGGCCCTACTCCCGTATCACAGGCTTCCAGCCTGTGCCGCGAATCGAGAGCTGGAAGCTCTCGCTACTTTGGCCTTCCCCGTTCTCGCATGACTTTAGTCGTACGATTCCTGCAGCGGAATACGCATCTGGCGTTCAGGAATGACGCGGCCGAGAGGCCTCCATGATGAGACCCGACGGTCTTCAACTCCAGGCGGGAGCGCAGCTGAAGCTGCGGCCCTACTCCTGTACCCCAGGCTTCCAGCCTGTGACGCGAGTCGAGAGCTGGAAGCTCTCGCTACTTTGGGCTCCCGGCTCGCAGAGCTTGAGTCGTGCACGAGCCGGTCGCGGAAAATCGTAAGATTTCCGCAACCGTTCGGAATATTCCAACCCGCAGCTCCTCTTCTCCAAATTCCTCACCTATTCCTGCGCCAACGGCGCCAAACTCGTCAGGCAAGGGCAACGCCCTGGGTGACCTCAACCCTCGCAGAGATCCTGGGCCCTGAAGGGACGAAACTTCTCCGGTGCCCATGCCTTCCGCCGCAACAGAGTGACGCCCTTTCAGGGCTATTTTCGGAGGAGGACCCAATACCTAGGGCGTTGCCCTAGGCTGAGGAATCAATGCGCCTTTGGCGCGGAAGATCCAGCACTCAGGGCGTAGGAATCAACGCCCCTTTGAAGCGGAAAATCAACAGGCCCACGGCCCCAATGAACCGGTCGGACGATTTTCACCGGCGGGAAAACGCTTCAAACGAAACAAACTACCGCGCCAACGGCGCAAAACCCGTCAGCCCGGGGCAACGCCCTGGGTGACCCAACCCTCGCAGAGATCCTGGGCCCTGAAGGGACGAGAACTTCTCCTGCCCGCGCCTTCCGCCGCAACAGAGTGACGCCCTTTCAGGGCTAGCATCGGCGGAGGACCAATACCCAGGGCGTTGCCCTGGGCTTAGGAAGCAATGCGCCTTTGGCGCGGAGGATCCAGCACTCAGGGCGTTGCCCTGGGCGTAGGAATCAACGCCCCTTTTGAAGCGGAAGATCAACAGGCCCACGGCCCCAATGAACCGGTCGGACGATTTTCACCGCCGGAAAACGCTATAAACGAAACCAACTACCGCACCAACGGCGCAAAACCCGTCAGCCCGGGGCAACGCCCTGGGAAGTCTCACCCTCGTAAAATCCCGAGCCCTGAAGGGGCGAAATTCCCCACACTTTGCCCATCCCCACATTCCGCAATAGAGTGACGCCCCTTCAGGGCTATCATCGGCGAAAACCGATACCGCAAATCGAGAGCTGGACGTGTCCTGCGAAGCTCCCGAGCGAAGCAAGGAAGCTCTCGCTACTTTAGCTACCGGTCTCGCAGAGCTTTTGAGTTCGAGGATCGCCCTTGGGTTCGGTTTTCTAGAAGAGATCGATCTGCTCGGCGGGGGCTTCGCCTCGACCTTGGCTCTCGCGGAACATCCGACCGAGGCTCCAGTCCGGCTTCTCGGCGACGACCCTCTCGAAAAGCAAGGCACTGGCCATGCTGTCATAGAGGGCGGCATGCCAGCAGGCGCGTTTCTCGGGACAGCGATCGACGGCAAGCCCATCCAGCGGCTCGACCAATCCTTCGGCAGCCACCAAATCACCCAGACTGGCCGAGCCGCCGGGCCGGAGGGTGCGAAAGAGCCCGCAACTATCCAGCCAAGGACCCCACTCAATGACCGAACGCCCAGCAAAGGACCAATCGGTGACCTCCCCCGGCGTGCGCCACTGCCGACGGAGAAACCGATCCTCCACCTGAGCGGAATGCGCTAAAAAGGGTCCACTTCTGCGCAGATCCCGAAAAAGTTCCCAAAAATCGGAGAACGGTGGTTTTCCGGTCAGATCCTCTTGGTAGAGACCATGGGTATCGCTCTCCCAAGCCGGAACCACGGAAGCGGGCCCGCAGAGCCCGGTCCAGGTCTGCCGAATGCCCTCGGCGGTGATCTCGACGACTCCATATTCGACGACCCCGGTCCGGTCCCCTCCCTCGAAATCCATGGCATAAACGGACTCGAAGCCCGCGGCATGGGCTTCGTTCCAAAATCTGGCCAATTCCACCATAAAACTAGCTCGCCGAATCGACGCTATCGGAAAAAGGAAGAATCATGAGTCCTCATTCTTTGCGGAGAACGGCGGAACACTTCAATCCCTTCCTGAGGAAAAGTGGTCTCTGCCCGACTCGATTTTGAACGAATCGACTTCGAAATCCGTCATTCGTTCCAAGGTTGCACCGCCCAAAGGTTGCGATCAAGATTTCCAACACAGCAATTCCCATGAAAGCACTCACCCTTTTCCTAATCCTTCCTCTGATCTCGATGGCCTCCGAGGGCAGCTCGATTTTCATCGTTTCCCGCACCGCGGACACCGAGATCGATTCGACCGAAGCCGGAGACTTCCGAGACGCACTGGCCGCCGAGCTCGCCGGCTACGGATTCACCTCCGCAGTTCGCTCTGACCAATTCGCCGAAGAAACCGGATCGGAGAAGATCAATGATGCTTCGACCCTCAATCAGGCTCGCCAAGCGAATGCCCCCTACGCTCTGGTCTCCACCCTTCGCGACCTCAAATCCGAAGTCCGCGAGTATTCCGGCAACGACGTCCAGACATCCAATCGGATCTATTCCCTCTCCTTTTCCTACCGCCTTCTAAGCGCCACGGACGGAACCGTCCTCACCGGTGGCAATGGATCGGTCCGCAAGACCTTCCGAGCCACTCAAGGCGCAGTCACCGTTGACTCGAGCACCACCGGAGAATTGATCGGCCTCGCCGCTACCCGGATTGCCGAAGAAGTGTCCTCGGCCCTGCAGCCGACCGATCTGGTCGAAACACCCAGCGAAGCCACCAGCGTGAATTTTTCCATCACGGCCCGGGGAATGGGCATGTCCATCCCTGAAGTCACCGAACTCGATTCCGGCGAGCTTTACGTGACCGGAGATCGCAACGACATCACTCTCGACGCCGTGACCGTACTCATCGACGGGGTCGCCGTTGGATCGGCACCCGGGGAGCTGGAATCAAGTCCCGGCCTCCATGAGATCACCTTGCAACGGGAAGGGTTCGACGACTGGACCCGCACGGTAAACATTCGCCCTGACCTCGACCTGACAGTCCGCATGTCCGCTACCGATGCCGAGATCAAGCGCTTCCGCCAGCAATCAGCCTTCCTGGAGAGCCTCCGCACCCAGCGGGTTCTCACCGACGCCGAGGCCGAAAAGATTCGCGGGATCGCCCAGATGTTCTCCCAAAGCGGTTTCCGCTGGGACATCCAGCAAGATATTAAAGTCGACACTGACGAAGCCGTAAAAATTGAGCAGAACAACCGCACTTTGATGGGCGACAACAAAACCGAAGATTAACCCCTGTCCTCTGAATTCATGAAAGCATTCCTCCTCCCTTCTCTCCTTTCGATTCTCCTCGTCCTCAGCGCCGAGGCTCAAAAACTTTCCCTCGCCGTGGGCCCGGTCGAGGTCAACTCGGCAGTCGAAGCCAAAGCCGCCGAACAAGGGAGTCTCCTCCAGTTGGGCCGGATCGTCGAATCGACCGATTCCGAGCTCATCAATTCCTTTCAGCAGACACGCCGATTTGACATCTTCGCCCGAAGTGACCTCTCGGCCATCCTTGCTGAGCAGAATCTCGCCCAATCCGGCAACCTCGACCCGAACGACCCCAACACCGCCGAAGCCTTCCGCCTCGCGGGGGTCAAGTATCTGGTCGTGACCACGGTGAACGATTTTCAGGACTACATCGAAAAGGCCACTTTTCAAGCCATCGGCAAGACGGTCACCAAACGCATCATCCGTGTCGGCGTCATCGCCAAGATTTACGATACCACCACCGGAAAACTTCTCGAGTCTACCCGCGTCAACACCGACCTCGAGGACATCGAGTCCGACGGCCAATACGAATCGGTCAAGAACAGCGATCTCAGCGAAAGCCTCGTCTCGCAGATGAGCAAAAAGGTCGCCGATAATGTCGCCAACCGCGTCGTCGATGTCCTCTATCCGGCCAAGATTGTCGGGGTTACCGGAAAGATCGTCATGTTCAATCGAGGCGACGGATTCGATATTTCCAAGGGCGACATCTGGCTCGTCTATGCCGCCGGCGATGAGATGATCGACCCGGACACTGGCGAATCCCTCGGATCCGTCGAAGCCGAGGTCGGCAAAATTCGAGTTCTCGAGGTAATGCCCAAGGTCACCCGCGCCGAGATCGTTGAAGACTACGGCATCGAAAAGCTGCAGGTCGTCCGACCGCAGAAGAGCGACGAGAACTGATCCGCTCGGACCTCCCGGTTCCCGATCCACCGCACTCCCCGGAGTCATTGAGCAAACGATCCAGTGAAACGAATTCCGCCGCGGTATTCGCTCCATCGACGGGTTCTCTCCTCCCTCTCGGGCTTCCGATCCGGTAAACCAGCGCGGAAACCCGCGAGGCCCCCGGCTCCATATCGCCGCTGCCAGCAACCGTTTCATCTGATCGGGATCGGCCTCCTCGGCCCGGCACTTCTCTTTTTCGCTGGTTGCTCAACCTACAATGACGAAGTAGAAGCCGTCCGCAGAAATTGGACCCTCGGGGATTGGGAGCGCGCCAATGCAACCGGCGCCAAGCTTGCCAAGAACAAGGAGAACCACCGCAATGAAGTCCTCCTCGGCCTGGAGGAAGGTACCCTCCTCCGCACGATTGACGAGAACCAGGTCAGTCAGGACGTCTACGAACAGACGTGGGAAGCGATTGAGGCCATGGACCAGAAGGCCGACTTCCGGATCTCCCAAGCCAGCATCGCTCTCCTGATCAACCCGGGCCTCACCCTCTACGAAGCCCGCACCTACGACCGGATCATGCTTCACACCTACTCAGCGTTGAACTATCTCACGCTCGGGAACTTCGAAGCGGCCCGCGTCGCCCTCAACCGCGCGTACAACAGCCAGCAGGATGCCGTCGCCGAGAATTCAAAAAGGATTGCGAAGATGCAGGGCGCCATCGACGAAAAGAAGGATCCCAACGAGAGCCAGATCAATATCGGCCAGATTGAGAACAGTCCCGTCACCCAGCAGAAGCTGTCCAACCTCTACGGTCCCATTCGCTCCATGGAGGCCTACGGTCCCTACGTAAATCCCTTCTCCGTCTACCTGGATGGACTCTATTTCCTGAATCAGGGACTCGATTCCTCCGACCTTGAGCGAGGCCGAAAGAGCATCCAGCGAGTCGCCAGCCTCGTCCCCGAATCCCCCTGGCTTCAATCCGAATACGAATTGGCCAAGAAGATCGCTGGAGGGAAGGGCCAGCCCGACTCCGTCGTCGTCCTTCTCGAAACAGGCCTCTCGCCCATGCGAGTCGCCGAAAAAATTGAACTCCCCCTCTTCATTTTCGGGCTCGACGACGTCCCCTACTTCGCCGCGTCCTTCCCGGTTTTAAAATTCCAGCCAAACTATCCCAACGGAGCCCAAGTCAACTCCGGCGGAAAAACCTATCGGACCGAGACCATCTCCGATATGGATCGGGTGATCGCCCAGGAATTCCGGGATCACGAATCCCTCATCATCTCCCAGGCTATTCTCGCCGCAGCCACCAAAGCCGCGACCCTCTACGTCGCTCGAAGCCAGGCCAAAGACGGATCCTCGACCCAGGCTCTTATCGATATTTTCGGGATTTTCTACCAAGCCATCACCAACCAACCCGATCTCCGCACTTGGCTCACTCTCCCGAAACAAATTCAAGGCATCCGCGTCCCCATGCCTGAGGACCGGATCCTTTCCCTCGGATTCTCCGAAAGTAATCAAAAGGTTGAAGTTCCGCTCGTGGACGGCAAAATTGTCGTTGTTCACATCCGGGTCACTGCAACTGCCGTCAACCCAGTCATCCAACAATTCGCACTCCAATGAAAACATTCGCGACTCTTACTCTCCTCGCCTCCCTGCTCTTTGCCGCAGGCTGCAGCACTCCGGTCAACACGATCGACAAGACCAACCCCGATGCCACACCGACCGTGGTCGATAGCCGGGTAGACATCTACGACAACAATCTGGCCAAACGACTCAAACTCGTCGGCGTCAACGAAGCGCAGGTCGGAGACCTCCTTCAGATCCAAGTGACCATGCAGAATATTCAGGTGAAACCCCGCTCGTTTGCCTATCAATTTCAGTGGATTCGCCAGAATGGAATGGTGGTGACCAGCCCCGCCCCCATCTGGACTCCCTCTCACGTCGAAGGCGGTCAAACCGTCGCCGTCTCGGCCGTCGCTCCGAACCCCAATGTCGTCGACTTCCGCCTCAGCCTTCGGGAAATTGACTGATCCCCGATTTCAATCCATACAGCCTAAACTATGAAGACCATCTCCCTTCTCCTCTCCTGCGGTTCTCTCGCTCTCCTCGCCGGTTGCGGGGGCGGCGCCAAGTACGTCGACTCCACCGGCCCGAACACCATCATCTCCGTCGATAAGATCGACATTCAGGACTGGAGCCGCGCCGCCGACCAGATGGTCCAGAACCTCCTTGCCTCCGGCGTCCTGGATCGCTCCGAACGCCAACCTGCTATTCTCGCCGTCAGCCGGATCGTCAACAATACTTCCGAGCAGGTCGACACCAACCTCCTGACCAAGAAAATCCGTGTCGCCCTCAACCAAAGCGGCAAAGCCGTCACCACAACCACCGTCGGCCTCGGCGGCACCGCCGAAGATCCCCTGGCCAAAGACCAGGCCGCCTACGACTCCTTCCGCAGTGGCGGAGACGGCGACCCCGGAGTGCAACCCGGTTACTCCCTCTCCGGTCGCCTGATCGAAACCTACATCACTCAGGGCAAAGTCAAGCAAACCACCTTCTCCTTCCAGCTCTCGCTGACCGAGATCGCCACCGGACTCGCCGTCTGGGAAGACGATGTCGACATCACCAAGCAGGGCAAAAAAGGCTCCGTCGGCTGGTAACCTTCAGAATTGGGTGAGTGACGCTTCTCCTCATCTTTCTCCTTCTCCTTTTTGGATACAGTCTTCTCTCCAAAAAGGTTGAAGGGTCCTACGTCACCGCTCCCATGATCTTTGCGGGGGCCGGGTTAATCCTGGCCTTCGTCATCGACGAGCCCGTATCGGCGGACAAGGGACTCACGCCGTTCCTGCACGTCGCCGAGATCGCTTTGGTCCTGCTCCTCTTTTGCGATGCGTCCAAGGTCGACTTAAGCCTTCTGCGCAAGGAAAAGTCTCTCCCGTTGCGCCTCCTCGGTCCCGGGATGCTCCTCACCATCGGGCTGGGGACCCTGGTCGCCGTTCTCATCTTCCCCCAATTGAGCGGATGGGAAGCCGCCCTCCTCGCAACCATTCTGGCCCCAACCGACGCCAGTCTCGGGCAGGTCATCGTCAACAGTGAACGGGTGCCGAAAAAGATTCGCGAGGCTCTTGATGTCGAAGCGGGCCTCAATGACGGTCTCTCCGTACCATTTCTGCTTTTCTTCATCGCCATCGTCTCTGTCGACGCCGGAGAGAGCTCTTCCTCCCTCCCCGTGCTCATGGGAGAACAGATTGGCTACGGCGCGATTGTCGGAATCGGTGTGGGCCTTCTCGGAGGCTGGCTGCTCAACGTCGCCACTCGAATGCAGTCGATGGACAGCATTCACCGTCCTCTCGCCGTCGTCGTCCTCCCCATCCTCGCCTACCTGCTTTCCCACCACATCGAAGGCAGTCCCTTCATCGCCGCCTACGTCGCCGGGCTCGTCACCCAAAAAGCCTTCCCCAAGATCCAAGAAGGCAGCATTACCTTTACCGACGAATGGGGAGAATCCCTCAGCTTCGCCGTCTTCTTCCTCTTCGGCATCTTTGCCGGTTCTCCCGACGCCGGCATCTCCTGGCTCCCCCTCCTCTACGGCATCCTGAGCCTCGCGGTCATTCGCACCATCTCCACCTTCCTCGCCCTCCCCGGAACCGGACTCTCCATCCGCGAAAAAACCTTCCTCGGCTGGTTCGGTCCCCGCGGTCTGGCCTCCATCGTCCTCGGTCTCGTTTACTTGGAGGCCGAAGCCCAACTCCCCGGTGAGAGCACCATTACCGCCGTCGTCATCAGCACCGTCCTCCTCAGCATCTTCCTTCACGGCCTCAGCGCCCGCCCTGGAATCCGCTGGATCGCCAAGAAGTCGTAAAGCGACCGGCGAAGACCTCGAGAAGGTTCAACTTTCTCGAAGTTCTTTCCCCCCCAGGATTTCCAGGGCCCCGTGACCTCAATGGAGCGGATAGCTTTTCCCAACACCCGAGGTCCAACGGGTCACACTCTACTGAGCCATGCGAATTTTTTTCCCAATTGATCTTACTCTTCGCTGGGAAGGAGGTCTTCCCAGTCCACGTGCAGGGCTTTTCTCAGACGGATCAAGGTAGTCACTTTCGTGTTATATCGACCTGACTCGATGCGCTGAAGGTTGGTGATATCCATTCCTGCCAATTCGGAAAGCTTCTCCTGTGTCAATTTTGCAGCAACCCGCTCCCGCCGGATATTCTCGCCAAGCTTATCCAAGATTGGTTGGTCGATACGCACTAACTATTCATACACTGCTTAGAGAAATCAGATAACGGACTACAGTCCGTAAAATCGTTTGACATTGCTCCTCTTCGGTCCACTGTCGCCAATCACCTCTTGCTCCAATTCATTCTCTTGCGATTTCTCCTTCAACGTTGATGATGCTCCGAAAATAGACACAATGCTCCGATGAAAACTTCCGTCTTCCTTTTCCTCCCCCTGTTTTACCTGAATTCGGTCGCATTCGGAGAGGATGGGAAACAACCTGTTCCGACACTCACCGAGGCCAGTGCGCAGGTAGAATCGGAGATGTCCCTGAAAAGATCACGGGAGCACCAGGAACGTCTAGACTTGCTTGCGGTTCCCGCCGAGACGGAAACGGTGAGAATTCTGAAGAACGGCGGATCAATCCGCCTACGGCAGGTCGCCGCTCCACCTCAATCAGCAGCACCAAGAGATAAAAAAGCTGCTATCCGTCCACCACGGACAGAAGAAGAGATGCAAAAATTCCTGGCCGAAGCAAAGTCTCCGGAGAATATGCCGCTATCGGTGACGGTTTATGACGATCAAATTTCGTCGATTCGCCTCTGGCACGAGGGGGAAACATACGAGGTCTTGAGCAATGTGCCCTTCTCGCATTTGCAGGTCCTTGGTTCTTTCGAAACGGAAGAGGCCGTTTGGAGCGTGATAGCGATGGTCGAGGAGGTGCAGGAAGGGCAGGAGCAGCGGATCGCCGGACAGGCGCGTCGTTTCGGCGCGACATACACGCCGCGCAAACGCCCCGACACCAGTCATTTCACCTCGCTGGAGGACCCCGAGTACTTGGTTTTTCCAGAGCACGGGGAGACCATTCCGGAGGATGTTTTCGCCAAACTTGACGCCCTGCACGCCTATTATCTGACAAATGAGTCAAAGCTGGCCGTGGAGCACGAGCGCCGGGAGGTCTTCGCGGAGGCGCATCGGCGCTACCGCGCAGAAAATCCGCCCGCGCCGCAGGATATCGTCATCAATTTTTGGAGAGTTGAATAACCCAGTTTTTTTGCGCCTTATGAGAATTCCGTTTTTTCTGTTTTTGGCGGCGCTATGCGTCAGCAGTCTTTGGTCCACCCCTCCGACACAGCCTCCGGGGGAAAGCCTTGAGCGAAGCTCTGGGCTGGTGGTTTATAGCGGCAGCAATCCCGGTGAAATTATGCTGTCCTGGTGGGGCTACGACGGACATTTTTACTTCATTGAGAACTCCGCCGACCTCCACGAATGGACTTTGCTGAAAACGGTCGAGCTGGGTGAAGCCGAGGCGATTACGCTGGGCTTCGATCTCGCGGGATCGCCTTTCTTCTGGCGACTCCGTTATAGCGATGATCCCGAGTGGGAGTTGTTGGCTGCGGACCTCGACGGAGATGGCTTGTCAAGCTACCAGGAATACGATCTCGGCTCGGACCCATTTAATCCAGACACATCCGGAGACGGAGTTTACGACGGGATTGCCTACAAATTGGAGCTTCCTTTGATCGCACCGGAACCTCCGGATGCGGATCCCGAAGACACGACACCTCCCGCCATCACCCTGTTCAGCCCGGGCGGGGCAACCTTTTTACCGTGAGGAAAGGACTCTTCATCAAGCCGCTTTCCACGTTTTATTTCCCATCTAATCATTTCCGCAAATGCTGACGACCACACTCGGATTCTCGCACGGAAAAGCGGCAATCACCGCGTTTCTCTGTTTTACTTTAATCGGCGCGCCCAGCTCGTTGTCCGGCAATCCTACTGAGGTGTTATTTCCCCGGATGGCGATCACTCCCGTGCCCGTGGGCGAGGAGCCGGGAGTCGAGGAGACCGAGGCATTTCGGATCGTGGTCGAATCTTTGCGGGACTGGCGAGAGGAGGACGGGCTTGTGGAGGCGCTTGCTTGGCTCCAGCTCAACCCCAATAGCCCATGGGCACCCGCTTTGCGCGCGAATCTAGGTATGATCTACTCGCAGAGTGGCAGTTTTACTCGTGCCATCGAGGAATGGAAAGCAGCGTGGGAGGCTACGAAAGATGCCCCCCAAGGCACACATGAATATCATTTTGCCAACCGCGTGGCCTCCGAATTATCGGCGCTCTATTCGAGGCTCGGACGGGTGCCTGAGCTGGCCGGGGTGCTGGCTGAGTTCGAGTCACGGCCGGTGGAGGGGGTCGCCAGTCGCCGCTTGGAGAGTGCCCGAGCCGCGATGGCCTCCATGGTGCTGCGCCCGGAGGGTGCTTTCAAGTGTGGTCCTTACGCGCTTCAGACCATCTTGCGACACTCGACGGAACAAACACCCGCCCAGGCGGAACTCATTGCCGAGACGGACTCCACTCCACAGGGATTCAGTTTATACGAGGTATACATGCTGTCGGAGGAGCTGGGGATGAACTTGCAGATGGCCTTTCGCCAGCCGGGCGCGGAACTGCCACTCCCAGCCGTGGCCCATTGGCGTTCGAATCATTTTGCCGCGGTTATCGCCGAGGATGATGAGGGTTGGGTGGTGGACGATCCTACTTTTCAGCGTCGGATTCATTTTTCCGAGGCCGCTCTCGATGACGAGGCCAGCGGCTATTTTCTGATTTCCGCCGGCGAGTTGCCGGAGGGCTGGAGAGGGGTGGCCCAAGTAGAAGCGGAAGAGGTCTTCGGGCGCGGAGCCCCCGACGATACCAGTGAAGAGGATGAATGTCCCGGCGATAGCGAAACGGGCGGAGACTGCAATGGTGGGAAGGGGATGCCCGGCTACTCGTTCTCCACCTTCCATGCGGCACTCATTGTTCGCGACACTCCCATTGTGCAGGAATCCCCGGTAGGTCGTTCCATCCCTTTCACGATCACCTACAACCACCGCTCGAACGAAGACGATTCGCACGCGGTCGGGGGGCTGCTCGGTTCCAAATGGACCCACAATTGGCGGGTATATCTTGAAGAAGAAACTTCGGGAAGCGTTTCCAGTTGGCGCCTCCGGACCGCTTCGAATCGCACGGAACTGTACGAAACCGATGGCACCGCCTCCGCCCACCACCACATCAGCCAAGCCCAATTGGTGCCCGCCTCCGGCAGCTCGTCGTTCCCGTCGAGGCAGTTGGCCAATGGAGCCATGCAGATTTTCGGCCATGAGGTCGAGATCATCGGCGGCCCCGATCTGTATTTTCTGACCGAGTCGATCGATCCCCAGGGCAACAGCATCCTCCTTCACTATGACGGCCAGGACCGTCTGATTGCGATTGAAGACGCTCTCGGGCGGGAGATCACCCTGGAATACGATGACACGCCCGTGAGCGGCGATCCCGAGGCCATCTACCGGATCCGCTCGGTGGTTCTGGAAGATGAACGTGAGGCGGCTTTCGGCTACTCCGATGGGATGCTGAACTCGGTGACCGATATGGCTGGAATGACCTCCAATTTCAGCTATCAGGATGACGCGCAAAGCGATTTCATCACCGAGATGGAAACTCCCTATGGAGTGACCGAATTCGAACGTCTTGAATACGAGGGGTATTTTTCCGGTCCGGGCTATCAAGGGCTCATGGTCCTGCGTCACGGGGTCGAGGCGACCAATCCCCTAGGCCAAAAAGAACGGATCGAATTCAGCTTCGATTTCTTTTGGGCGGTCGGATACGATGGCTGGAGGTTTACTTTAGAGGAAGCCGAGATGAGCTACCAAGAGATCGATGATTTTATTGATCAGCACTGGATCTTGAATTCGATTCCCACGAGCGAGATTCCCACGTACTCCCAGATGCCGGTCAATTTGTATTATCCGAGTGAAGGCACCACCGTCCACTGGGATTACAAAACTTACAAGGAGTTTCCTCCCGATCCCGAGACCGGGGAGAATTACAGCAAAGGCATCCAGACGCACTGGCTTCGGGACCGCAATAACAAGGACGTGACCGTGCCCATCCGCTCCAGTGTCAAGAATCCGTTGAAGAATCGGGTCTGGTATCGCTACGAGGACCAGTTGTTTTACTATGCGGATCCCCTGCACGCGGGCGTCTCGGCCCAACCCATCCAGATCGGGCGCATTATCGAGGATGACCGCTTCGAGTCGACCGAAATGCAGTACAATGCCGATGGCCGATTGACGCATTTCACCGATCCCGAGGGTCGGGAGACGGAGTACGTCTACGCTGCCAACGGCATCGATCTACTGGAGGTGCGCCAGAAAGTGGGATCGGGATGGGTGACCGTGCTCGAGTACGAGAATTACGGCAACCATCTCCCTGGAAAACGGATCGACGGTTCCGGCAACGAAACCCTCTACCAGTACAATGCCCAGGGGCAGCTGACCGCAGTGACCAATCCCCTTCTGGAAACCACGACCTACGTCTACCACAATCGCCCCATCTTCGATCCCCAAACCGAAGCCGCCTCCGGCTACGGCTACTTAGTGGCGATTCTGGGGCCCGACAACCAGTTGCTCCAGTCCGTCGGCTATGACGCCTCCGGTCGCCCGGCGGTAATCGAGGATTCCGAAGGACGCACCGTCGCCATCGAATACGACGACCTCGATCGACGCACCAAAGTCACCTATCCCGATGCGACCTTTGAGGAGTGGACCTACGAACGTCTGGATGTGGCCTCCTACCGCGACCGGGAAGGCCGGGTGACGAGCTTTCTCCACAGCCCTCTCGGGCAACTCATGGTGGTGACCGATCCCGAAGGACAGATCACCCAGTATGACTATTGCACCTGCGGAGATATCAAAACCATCACCGACCCTGCCGGCAACAGCACTTGGTGGCGATACGACATCCAGGGCCGGGTGACGAAAAAGATCTATCCGGACGGATCCGAAGTTCACTACGAGTACGATCCGGCCAGCGGGCGCCTCGCCTCCAGTACCGATGCGATGGGTCAGGAAACGCTCGTCGCGTACACCGTTGGCGGTGAGGTCGACACCCTTTCCTATGCCAACACCGTCCACCCGCCCCCCGCCGTTGCGTTCACCTACGATCCCGAGTTCAACCGGCTGAGTAGCATGACTGACGGCACCGGCACCACCGCCTGGACCTACCATCCCTTCGACGGGCAGACCCCCGGAGCCGGGCAGGTCCACACCGTGACCGGCCCGTTCACCGACAGCACCATCGCCTACACGTACGATGAACTGGGTCGCCGCACCGGACGCACCATCGATGGCGCGGCCAACGGCGAGTCATGGGAATTGGATCCGCTCGGGCGCGTTCCCGAGATCACCAACAACCTCGGGGTGTTTGAATATGCCTATCTCAACGATACTCCCCAGCTGAAGGAAATACAGTATCCGGACGGTCAAAAAACCCTATACTCCTACTACGGCAACCAGCAGGACCGTCGCCTGGAGCGCATCGAGCACCAAGCCGCCGGAGGGGCTCTTATAGCCGCCCACGAATACAGCTACAACCCCGATGGCATCATCACCGCATGGCAACAGCAGGGCTCCGGGTTTCCGGATCAGACTTGGCAATTCGGCTACGATGAGATAAACCAATTGACCTCCGCCGTGCTCAAAGACCCACAAGACGCCATCCTGCAAACCCTGGACTGGACCTATGATCCAGCCGGCAACCGCATTGGCGAACAGATCGACGGCGGCGGGCTGGTCCCCGCCAGCCACAACGAACTCAACCAACTCACCGAAGACGGCGGCGGACCCATCCGCTTCGCGGGGAGCATCGACGAGCCCAGCCAAGTCTGGGTCGCGGGTCACGAGGCCCAAATGCGTAACGGGACGGACTTCGAAGCCTGGCTGGAGCTACCGCCCGGCACACACCAGGTCGACATCACCGCTCAGGACTATTCCGAGAACAGCACGATCCAAACCTTCGAAGTCCACATCGCCGACGAAGGTCAGATTACTCTGACATATGACCTCAACGGTAACCTAATAAGCCGCATCTCCGACTCCACCATCACCACCTACGAGTGGGACGCCGCCAACCGCCTCATCGCCATCGAAGTTGAGGAAGAGACTCGGAGTGAATTCATGTACGACGGCTTCTCTCGCCGGGTGGGTATCACTGAAAAAGAGTGGGACAGCCAAACCGAGAACTGGGAACTGGTTACCGAAAACCTCTACCTCTGGGACGGCTTGGCCGTCGCAGAGGAGCGCTCTGGCATCGATGGCGCGACCGTCGAGAAGCGCTTCTACCCGCAGGGGGTGGAAATCGTAACCGGAACGGAAGCGGGCACGTACACCTACCGGACCGACCACTTGGGTAGCATCCGCGAGATCGTCGATGATCAAGGCAATCTTGCCGCCCGGTTCGATTACTCACCGTGGGGCGAGATGGAGTCGGTCTCCGGTAGCTTTGATTTGGATTTCGGCTATACGGGGCACTTTATCCACCAGCCTAGCGGATTGTCCCTCGCCCCCTTCCGCGCTTATGATGCCGGACTGGGACGGTGGCTCTCGCGAGATCCGATTGGAGTGACCGGGGGATTGAATTTGTACGGGTACGTGGGGAATAGTCCACTTAGCTGGATTGATCCATTTGGGCTGCGGCCTTGTTCTGAAATTCGATCCGATATCGATGAGGCAAAAGCAGAATATAATAGTGTCGAAAAAAATAATGACGCTTTGGCTAAAATTGCTTCGGGGGCGAGGGTTTTCAACGCGGACGGCGCTTCGCAAAATGATATAGACAATGCGATAGCCGATGGTGCAGTAGTAATAAAGACACGTGGCTCAGCAATGATGGGAGGAGATTCAGAGCTACTATCCGAATTTGAAAACTCTGCTTGGCATTCCACGGTCGGATTCTTCCAACATGCAGGCTCTCAAGTGTGGGGAGGACTAGCGAATGGATTCAATCCGATTAGGAATTGGGCAGATGGTGAACTCATGAGGAATCACAGTTATCAAAAATTTCTTGCAGATAGGGTTGGAGAGCTTCTCGACGAGTTAGACGAGACAGATTGTGGAGGTTGAGAATGAACAAGAAGATTTTTGGTGAGACTTTCTTATTCCTTCTTTGGAGTATGATTTTGTTTTTTATAACTCTTTCTTTTTCGTCTGCTCACATAAAAATTAGCGGAATCAATTTATATTTAGTTATTTATTTAATAGCATTTTCCCTGGTCACAACACTGGGGGTGGTAGCATTTTCAAAAAGAAAGAACGCTACAGGATTTTTTCTTATATTGATCCAGTTTTTAATGACGGTTTTCTCATACGCGAGTATCCCAAGCTTTGTTGCGACTCCGTATTAAGATTAGAATATACGCGAGCCGACCAAAGAGCATATTTCCATATAAAAGACGTCGGGTCTTCATCTTTTTAGTCGGCGATTTGGTGGAATCCTCCTGAGAGTAATCAAATTGGTCTACAGTTCATTGATGATACACCTTTTTAAGGTGAATTATGGTTGCCAGCGACCTGATTTTGTCATGTTCGAAAGCTTTGAAGACATTTGCCGCAACCACAGCTGGATCGGAGCCACATATTCGGCAATGTTCCCAAAACTCGATTACATTGAGTCGACGTTCTCCGAGTTCGATGCGTCCGATAAAACTATGCTCTCTTTTTAGAAGATGGGCGAGTTGTCGCTGGGTGAGCCCCGTTTCTTTGCGAAGCTCAATCAAGATGACAGTCTGGAGCCCGCCGACATGCGGGTGGTTGCTCAACTCATCCAT
The DNA here is from genome assembly GCF_014230055.1 of Puniceicoccus vermicola. NCBI lineage: Bacteria > Pseudomonadati > Verrucomicrobiota > Opitutia > Puniceicoccales > Puniceicoccaceae > Puniceicoccus > Puniceicoccus vermicola. The sequence goes on from NZ_JACHVA010000138.1 coordinate 132,100, forward strand.
GACGAAACCGAAAAAATGCGTGCTTGCCTGTGTCGTTTCAGACAAGCCGATTAATACAAGTGCCCGTCTCCGTACAAGTTACAGCCAAGTCGCCGGATGGGCCCACGAATACAGCTACAACCCCGACGGTATCATCACCGCCGAGGATTATTCCGAGAACTGCACGTTCCAGACCTTCGAGGTGGAAATCGCCGACGAGGGTCAGGTTTTCCTGACGTACGATTTTAACGAAAATCTTATCTCCCGCGTATCCGACACAACGGTCACCACTTACGAGTGGGACGCCGCCAACCGCCTCATTACCATCGAGGTCGAGGAAGAACGCTTACGTTGGATAAGGATTCAATGTGGGGAGAGTTGATTTAGCATTCTTTCTTTTTGGAATGGTAAGCATATTGGACTTCGCTACTGTTCAGTGACGAGCAACTGCGCCTGATGAACAAATTGCTCATCGCGGCGGGGGGCAATCGGGAGATCTATCCACTGTTGGGCTTGGTGTCTGAGGAGGATCTGTCGGTTTCGCCTTTTATTTTCCCCAAAAATCCGATAGGATCGAGGACGTGGCCGACACACTGGTACAGATAAAATCCTTTCTCCCCTCCACGGCAGAGCCCGCTAATCCCCTCGTCCCGTCTCGACCCTTCGAAGGCCAGCCACCCGGGAAAGCTCTAAATCCACACTTTACCGGACAGTAAATCACCGATACAATAATTTTGACGAAAATTAGGAGCGCATCGTATTTACAAATCATCGAAATTATATCGACCGCGGTCACCTCACCCCGACCCGATCCCCAAGATCCCGCCGAGATAGTGTAGTGGCGCCAGCGTTACAACCTCTCCAACACAACCCAAACCCAAACAACCCAAAACCCCATGGAACCTCTTGACTGGCTAATGATCGCCGGGTACTTCGCGCTTCTGCTCGGAGTCGCCTGGTGGGTAATCCGCAAAAAGAACGAAACCGCTGACGACTACTTCCTCGCCGGACGTAATCTCGGTTGGTTTATCATCGGCGCGTCTATCTTCGCGTCCAACATCGGGTCTGAGCACCTCGTCGGTCTCGCCGGCTCCGGCGCCACCGACGGTGTCGCGATGGCCCACTACGAACTTCACGCATGGTGCCTTTTGATCCTTGGCTGGATCATGGCACCTTTTTATATGCGCTCGAAGGTCTTCACGATGCCGGAGTTCCTCGAACGCCGCTTCAGTCCCCACGCCCGGACGATCCTCTCCCTCATTTCCCTCTTCGCCTACGTTTTGACGAAGATTGCAGTGGGGATCTTTGCCGGAGGAATCGTCTTCGCCACCCTGCTTCCCGAGATCCATCTCGGGCCGCTCAATAGCTTCTGGCTCGGCTCGATTCTCGTGCTGCTCCTCACTGGAGCCTACACGATTCTAGGAGGACTCCGGGCAGTCGCCTATACTGAAGCCCTACAAACCTTCATTCTGGTATTCGGCTCGGCTCTCGTGACCTTCTACGGTCTGCGGGCGCTGGGAGACGGGAGTATCATGGCTGGCTGGGGCAACCTTCGGGAGATCGCAGGATCAGAGATGTTTAACCTCTGGAAGCCCATCGTCCGAGCGGGTGCCGAAGGCACCTGGGAGCCAATCCGGGAGATCAGTGCCAGCGGTGAGATCGTCAAGGAAGCCTGGTATTTCAACGGGAACTATCCATGGCTCTCAATGCTCTTCTGCGCGCCGATCATCGGCCTCTGGTACTGGTGTACCGACCAATACATTGTCCAGCGCATGCTGGGTGCGCCCAATGAGAAGGAAGCCCGCCGCGGAACAATCTTTGCTTCCGGCCTGAAACTCCTGCCGGTCTTCCTCTTCATCATCCCCGGAATGATCTGCTTCGCCTTGGCTAAGAGTGGCACGGTTGCCGCCCTGTCCGCCGAGATGATCAATCCGGATACGGGGGAAGTCATTCGCGAGAACGCCCAAGCGGCCTTCCCGCTTCTCGTCCAGCACGTGCTACCGGCCGGATTCCGCGGTATTGTGGTCGCCGGCCTCCTGGCCGCGCTGATGAGCTCCCTCGCCGGGGTTCTGAACGCGACCGCGACCCTGTTCACGATGGACTTCTACTCCCGCATTAAGAAGAACGTGGATCAAAAGCGACTCATCTGGATTGGCCGCGTTGCCACCGCGGTGCTCGTCTGCATCGGTCTGCTCTGGATCCCCGTAATTCAAGGCGCCAAGGGTCTCTACGATTATCTGCAAGGGGTGCAGGCCTACCTCGCCCCGCCGATCTTCGTGGTATTCTTCTTCGGAGTCTTCGTCAAACGCCTCAACGGTCCCGGCTGTCTGGCCACTCTGGTGGTTGGCTTTGCCCTTGGCCTCTTCCGATTGGCGGTGGACACACCCGCAGCCCTCATGGGCCACGTTTATGAAGAAGGAACGTTCCTCTGGATCGTGAATAACATCTTCTTCCAGTATTACTCGATCATCATTCTGATCGTCTGCATCATCACCTTCTACGTCGTCAGCTATGCCACCAAGGCACCGGACTACGAGAAGATCAGTGGTCTTACATTCGGAACGGTCACCGACGACCATCGCAAGGATTCCCGTTCGAGTCGCACTTTTGCCGACTACTTCTGGAGTGGCTTGGTGATCGTCTTCATTCTAGCCGCCTACCTCTACTTCCGCGGCTAATTCCCATTCGGAGATACCGGGCCCGAATGACGGGCCCGGTATCCCTCCAACCCCGACAACCCCAATATAAAAAAAAGGATCCCAAGATGTCCTATACCCAAAAATTACTCACCGGACTCGTGCTCGGTTCAATCGGAACCACTGCGGTCTTCGCGGACTGCGAAAACTGCCCGAAACCGGGCAAACACCCACAACCTCAATTCGACGCCGGAGACTATCTCACCGGCGGCTGGGGTGGACACCGCGAAAAGCTGATGGACCAAGGCATCGACATCGGCATCGGCTATACCGCGGAACCCGAATGGAACCCGGTCGGCGGTGAAGACCAAAGCGCGACCTACGTCCACAACATCGGCGTCTCGGCCTTATTCGATTTCGAGAAGCTCATGGGCATTCCAAATACCACCTTCCTGATTCAGGGCTCCCAACGTTCGGGAAACAGCCTGACGGAAGATGCGATCGGGAATGCCATCAGTGTTCAACAACTCTACGGAGGCGGTCAGACCTACCGTCTTGTCGAAATGCGGATCAGCAATGATTTCTACGAAGATCGGCTACATTTCTCCTACGGGCGCCTATCAACGACGAATGACTTCATGACCTCGCCGTATTACTGCCAGTTTGTCACCAACGGTTTCTGCGGTCAGCCAACCTCCCCGTTCTTCAACATGAGCAACGGAATCTCGGCCTACCCGATCGCGGTTTGGGGGGCGATGACCGAGTTCAAGCCCACACAAGAGACCTACATCAAAGCCGGTATCTACGAAGGCGACGCTACCGACGATAATCATGGGGTCGATTTCGACTTCGGAGACAACGGCGTCTTCATGATCACCGAATTGGGCCTCCGTCCCGAAGAAGGACTTTTGTCCCTTCCCGCACGCTACAGTGTCGGGGCCTACTACCACACCGGAGATTTTGCTGACGTGGCTACCGACGTAAATGGCAACAACCTCTTCGTCAGCGGGCTTCCCGGTCGCGAGGATTCCAATCAGCAGGGTTACTACACCATCATCGAGCAAGGACTCTATCGGGAAGAAGCCGGATCCGACCAAGGTCTTACCGGGATCTTCACCTTCGTCCTCTCTCCTGAACTCGATAAGAGTGACATGCCCTACTTCATGAATGCTGGAATGGTTTATAAAGGTCTCTTCAACGGACGTCCGAACGACCAAACCGCCTTCGGTTTCTACACCGCCTGGTTTAGCAAAGACAAGCGCGACGCTCAGGAAGCCGCCGGGATCGAAGGTCAAAAAGCGGAAACGGGCATCGAACTGAACCATCAGTTCCAGTTCACCCCGTATTTCTATCTTCGCCCCGATATCCAATACATCGTCAACCCGAACGGCCTCTCTTCGATCGATGATGCCTTAGTTTTGGGTTGCGAAATCGGCGTCACCTTCTAAGATCTCCATCATATAAGTTTCTACCCCCCTCAATCAACATACACGAAGGCCGGACACTCTGATTTTCAGGGGTCCGGCCTTCACTTTGGCTGGAGAAGAAACGGGTCTCGATCGAGGAAAAGGTGGGAACGGAATGGCGAAAGCCATTTCGAGGATTCGGCAAATTAAGAACGAGAGCTGCGGCACTACTCCCGTACCCCAGGCTTCCAGCCCGTGGCGCGAGTCGAGAGCTGGAAGCTCTCGCTACTTTGGACATCCACGTTCTCGCATGACTTTAGTCGTGCGATTCCTGCAGCGCGATACGCATCTAGCGTTCAGGAATGACGCGGCCGAGAGGCCACCATGATGAGCCCCGGCTACCTTCAACTCCAGGCGGGGGCGCAGCTGAAGCTGCGGCCCTACTCCCGTACCCCAGGCTTCCAGCCTGTGCCGCGAATCGAGAGCTGGAAGCTCTCGCTACTTTGGGCATCCACGTTCTCGCATGACTTTAGTCGTGCGATTCCTGCAGCGGTACACGCATCTGGCGTTCAGGAATGACGCGCCCGAGAGGCCACCATGATGAGCCCCGGCGACCTTCAACTCCAGGCGGGAGCGCAGCTAAAGATGCGGTCCTACTCCCGTACCCCAGGCTTCCAGCCCGTGGCGCGAATCGAGAGCTGGAAGCTCTCGCTACTTTGGGCGATCTCACGTTCTCGCATGACTCTCCCGGCATGAGCGGGTCACAGAAAATCGTGAAATTTCCGCAACAGTTTGATTCCCACACAAGGTTCGGAAAATTCCAACACCCAGCTCCTCGTCTCCCAATTCCTCCCATACTCCTGCGCCAACGGCGCACAACCCATCAGCCCGGGGCAACGCCCCGGGAACTTTGAGAGAGGCGATTGCCCTTACAGAACCTCCCCTTCGGACGGAACCGAGAGACCCTGGTTTTTGGAATTCTCCACGAAGGATTCGCGATCAAAGCCACGCAAAGGAGTCACTTCAAAAGTGCGATCTGGGACGCCATTCTCGTCGGCAGGAACGTCGACGCCGACATCCTTCAGCCAACGAACGTATTGGCGAAGTAGATCGCGGCGGCAGGTTTCGGGAGAATCCAAGCCTTCCGCATTCTTGACGGGACTGAAGTCTTCATCGCGGGCGGTCTCGATGACCACGGGTGACTTGGCCTCTGGGAGGGCGTCGAAGACAAACATCTCAAACTTCACTCCGTTCGGCTCATCCGGCTTCACCGTTTCACCATTCTCTTGCGCCACACCAATTTTCTTGTTCGCCCGGTGCATCGGCAATCCTCCTTCGCCATCGCCCATCCGTTCGACGAAATCGCGGGAAATGATGTGAATGGCGATGCTGCCAGCGCGGAAACGAAGACGGCCTTCCTCATCCTTCTGCTCGGCGAGCTCTTCAGGAAGGTCGCTGTACTCGATCACCGTCAGCTTCTCATCCAGAATCGTGAAGTGGCCAACTTTCTCCCCGGCGTACGCTTTCGGGATCATCTTGCTCGACATTTCCGACCCCTCCAAGACATGGAACCCAACAAAGGTGGGATCGATGGCTTGAACCAACGGATTGTCGACTTGGAAATAGCTGATAATGTCGATTCCGCGCTCTTTCATGGTCGCGGTGGCACCGCTGCGAACCAAGGCCCGCAATGACCCACCGTGCCCGTCCGGGCTCAACGCCAACGAATCCGGCGACTCAAGGATGAGCTTCCCGTCGAAATCCACCGCGGGCATCATTCCCTGCGAGAAGAAGATGACGTCCTCTTCCTTCAGACCGAAAAACTGGTTTTCCTGGAAAAAACTCACCGTCGCTTCGTGATTGATCCGGCTGGTCATGATGAACCAGGGAATCGAGACTCCATAAGTCTCGCTCGCACAGAGGATCTTCTCCGCGAAGACTTGAAAGAGAGTTGCCTCCCGAACGGGAGTTACTGGAAAAGTTCCTTTGGGCCCCTCGTATCCGAGACGAGTGCCCTGCCCCCCAGCCACCGTGAAGGCCGCTACGCGACCGGCGCGCAGCGCTTCCTCACCGACCTTTCGCGCTTCCGCCCAGCGAGCGGCATCGCCCCCTTCGCTCGGGAGAGGCACATAGGGTGCAGGCTGGAGGCTCTCAAAATCGGTTTCCGATTCGCCCTGCCCTTTTACCAAGGTATCGACGAGGCGTTGAATTTCCCCGAGATCCACTTCGGCCAGTTGGGCCGCCAAGGATTCTTTTTGGGCCTCATCCAGCTTTTCCCAAAACCGGAAAACCTGTCCTTGGCCCGCACTCTCGTATTCGCTCCGAAGCTTGTCGATTTCCATGCGGCCAGAATCCCCATTTCGGGGAAAATTTCGAGCAGAAAACGAAATGGGTGTGAAGGAGATCCCAGGATAACAATCTCACCCCGATTCCTAATCATCTTCGGCGAGGCACCAAAGCTGCGAAAACAACGAGCCAGCCCGTATCATCGAGCCTTCCTCAATGAACCGCGTTCGCCCCAGCGAATCTGGACCCTCGACCAGACGTCTAATCCTCGAAACGGAAAATGATCTCTCCGTCACGGGCGTAACCGAGACGATCTCTGACTACCGCCTCAAGAAAGGCAGGATCGTTCATCAGTTTCCGATAGTATTTCCTCTGACGTTCGTACTCTGCCTTTTCGGTATCGATCCGCTCACTCAACTGCATCTCCTTTTCCCGAAACTGACCGTACTCCTTGAGATTTTGGTGCCCAACCACAGCGAACACGACCAGCAAGGTCGCAATCGCTCCCAGAAGAATCCATCGGATCACCTTTTCCACAGTCGGGAGAACATACGCCCCGAGGCCCACAGAAGGGAAGGAAGAAAATTCAAGGAATTCGCACTCTTGCCAGACCCCCTCCCATTCGTCTGAATTGCAGAGAGCATGTATCAAGCGTTCTTTGGATTGAGGGAGATGCCCTTTAACATCACCCCGAATCCGGATTTTCTATTCCGGAGTCCTACGCATGAAGAAGCACTCCAGCATCTTCGGTATGGGATCATCGAAAAAAAAGGGTTCATCGTCCTGACTGGCGAAGTGGGCTGCGGGAAGACGACGCTGAGTCGATCCATCCTCGCAGAACTTGACGACGATACCTATGATACCGCCCTCCTCCTCAATACCCGTCTCTCCGAAACCCAGCTGGTAAAGGCCATCCTCAACGAGCTTGGCATCGAGACCAAGGCCCGCTCTAAAAGCGACCTCATCGACACTCTGTACCAAACCCTTCTCGAACGAATCGCCGCTGGACGGCAAATCGTCGTCATCATCGATGAGGCCCAAAACCTTCCTTTCGAGGTGCTCGAGCAGGTCCGTCTCCTTTCCAACCTTGAAGCCGACGACCAGAAGCTGATGCAGATCGTCCTCATCGGCCAACCCGAGCTCGATGAAAAGCTGCAAGAGCAACGCCTGCGCCAACTCCGCCAGCGAATCCTCGTCTACTATAAGCTACGCCCACTCTCCCGCGACGAAACTGCCCGCTACATCGAGCACCGGCTCACGCTTTCCGGAGCCAGCGGTGAACCCCTGTTGACCCCGCGCGCCGTTCGCTTGATCCACAAACGTTCGCGGGGAATTCCGCGTCTCATCAACAACCTCTGTGATAAATCCTTCCTCGCCGCCTTTGTCCGGGAAAAGGAACGAGTTGGCGTCCGGGATGTCCGCAGAGCCCACCGGGAACTGAAAGAATTTCTGCAGGCATGAGCATTATCAATGAAGCACTGAAAAAGGCCCGTCGTGAAGCGGGCGCACGGGAAAACGTTTCTTCTCCCGCCGAGGAAACGGTCATCCATCCCCGCACTCGGGTCACCGCTAAGTCGAGCCCGTGGATGATCCTGCCCGTCCTTCTCCTCATCGTTGCCTTTATCGGTCTCATCGGGGGACTTGGCTACTACGCCTATACTCAGTTTTTCGCCCAACCCGCAGAGGATGCTCCGAAGATAGAGTTCGTCGAGAAAGCCCCCGCCCCTCCGGCCGAAGCACCGAGCCCCCCGGATCCCGATCCAGAACCGGAACCCCAGACAGCCGTTTCATCCAGCGTCAACCTCAAGCCTTCCTCGGCGTCTCAACCCGTGGCTTCCGAGTCCGTCTCCACAGCCCCCAGTTCGGCGCCCGCTGGTCCCATCGCCGCGCCTCCGGAACTTTTGGAAGAATTTGAGATCAACGGCGTCATGCGCGGTGGTTCTTCCGTCCGTGTAATTACCAATTCGGGCGTCTACCGCACCGGAGATTTGATTTCCTCTCCCCAGGGCTACAAGCTCGAGAAGATCGGCGATCAGCACCTCACTCTCCGCAGTCCGGAAGGGATTCTCTACTCTGTTCCTCTCCCCTAGGTCGATAGAGAAGCTTTGAGGAGTGCTTGCCGGCGAACTGAAAGAGGCCGATCCAACGCGAATCGAGAGCTAGAAGCTCTCGCTACTTTGCCTTCTCCGTTCTCGCATGACTTTAGTCGTGCGATTCATTTCGCCCAGGGATCCGACGCGAATCGAGAGCTGGAAGCTCTCGCTACTTTGCTTTCTCCGTTCTCGTATGACTTTAGTCGTGCGATTAATTTCGGCCAGGCCGATCCAACGCGAATCGAGAGCTAGAAGCTCTCGCTACTTTGCCTTCTCCGTTCTCGCATGACTTTAGTCGTGCGATTCATTTCGCCCAGGCCGATCCGACGCGAATCGAGAGCTGGAAGCTCTCGCTACTTTGCTTTCTCCGTTCTCGTATGACTTTAGTCGTGCGATTAATTTCGGCCAGGCCGATTCAACGCGAATCGAGAGCTGGAAGCTCTCGCTACTTTGGCTTCTCCGTTCTCGCATGACTTTGGTTGTGCGATTCATTTCGGCCAGGCCGATCCTACGCGAATCGAGAGCTGGAAGCTCTCGCTACTTTGGCTCCTCCGTTCTCGCATGACTTTAGTCGTGCGATTCATTTCGGCCAGAGGCCCATGGGGCGGCTCTCACTTCAACGAACTCCTCCATCAACTGGAGAGGAACGGTGATAACCGTTTCTAAATATCCACAGATGATTCCAAGGCTTCACACTACCCAACGAAATGGCTCTCGCCATTCCGCTCCCTTTTCAACGAGAACGGAAACAACAGAGTGACGCCCTTTCAGGGCTGTTATATCAGCGATAACACCCGAAACCCAGGGCGTTGCCCAGGGCTCAAGAATCGATGCACCTTCGGCGCGATAAATTCGCAAATCGACGGCCCCGATGAATCGAGCGAATCATTCTCAACCGCTCGGTGATAGCGCGTCCAAAAATGCAACCCCACTTCCGAACCTAGGAACAGGAGCCGGACGTGTCTTGCAAAGCAAAGCCATAGAGCGATCCGTCAATACATCGCTCCGCAAACGAGCTCGGGATACGCAATCTCCCGCGCCAACGGTGCAAAACCCGTCAGCCCGGGGCAACGCCCTGGGAGACCCAACCCTCGTAAAATCCCGAGCCCTGAAGGGGCGAAATCCCCGCTTTGACTGGATCCTCTCCTTACCCGCTAATCGGGTTGCGGAAGAGAAGACGCACCGCACCGAAATTCGGAACAACGGAACTCACCTCCAGTTCCAATTCTTTATCCCCGTTTCTCCAAAATTCGACCTTCGACGGCTCGTAAAATCCGTTCACCTCCCGGTATCCACTGTAACTCAAGACTAGGGCATTGCCTAAGGGATCCTTTTTCTCCCAGCGCAAAAGATTGAGATCCAGCGGATCCAGATCGACTTGCTCTATCTCCTGACTCCCGCTGGCAATGAACTGAATTCGCAAAACACGGCCAGTCTCATCGGCCACATCCTCCACCGAAACCACGCGGCCTTGGCCATCGAGAAACTCCTGTAGCAACGGACCGTGCACTCGGCCGAGTGCCATCATTAAATCCACTTCTATCGGGTTCGGATCCAAACCTTGACGGGTGCCGTCGTCCATCCCCAAGAACTTCCAATATTCCTTTCCATCGTAACCCAGGTTCAGCTGCTCTCCATTTCCGGAGACTCGGATGTGAATGAGGTCCGGCGCCATGGTCAGAAGTGAAAAATCTCGTGCGACCGATCCAGTCCCCACTTCTCCCGAGAATCGCAGAGATTTCAATCTCGCGAGGGAGACCCGCCCCCCTCTCTCCTCGATCAAGACCTCCCGTAGGTGAGCCTCCTCCTCAAAATCCGCTGCGGAGTACATTTGCGTCCGTCCCGAAGTTTCACGCGGAATCACAACTTCTTCGGTTTCCCCCATCACCTCTTCCGTGTGGGGAGTCAGCCAGACAAGGACTCCAATGAAGAAGAGAACGGAAGCACCGAAGAGGAATGGCGCCAAACGGCGAACCACCGCAAAAATCATTTCGGGAAAATTCATCGGAACCTCTTCACGAGGCTTCGATCGAATAGATTCTAGATCACTTCTATTCACTTCAGAAATTGGAAAATTTCCACCTTCAAAGATGGTACTTGAGCGCAGGAAAGACTGGTGGGGGGTCATAAGGCAAAGGGGGGTAAGTCCCCAAATATGCCTCAAATTTACTAACAATTCACGAAAAAACTCTTTCGAAATCGCCCCAAAATCAAAGATTTTTCGGTTCTACGGCAGTCTCGCTCGACTATCGGAACGAAATGATCGATTCCATTCGGCGAAAGAACTCCTCAGTTCCTGCCATGTAGGGAGTCGCCTCCATTTCCGGATCAAAAGAACGCAGTGGAAACGGCGACTCTCCGAGAAATCGGCAAACGGTTTGGGTCTCGGGAAAGAAGGCCATGAACGCCGCGATATCCCAGACTTTCACCCGGTAATCAATCGCGCCTTCAAGAAAGCCGAGAGCGACGTAAACACCCTCCATGGTTCCCGATCCGAGTGACCGGACACGCTCCCGATTCATCAGTGGGGTCAACCGCTCCACCTCTGCCTCAGGAATCGGGAACTGAAGCCCGATCGGCGTGTGCCCTCCCGCTTCCGGAGGACGCGGCTTCAGGGGTCGATCCTCTTCGAAAAGACCGCGGCCGGCCCCTCCGTGAATCAATCGGTTTCCGGCGTAGTCATAGACCCAGCCGTAAACCGGAAAACCATTCTCCAGTAAGGCCAGAGAGATCGCACAATTGGGTAAGCCGATGGCGAAATTGTTTGTTCCATCCACGGGATCGAGCACCCAGCTAAACCGAGCCTTGAGCTCCCGCTTGCCATCCTGCCCCGATTCCTCGCTGCAACCGTCATCGTCGGGAAATGATTCCTCGATTCCCGCGAGAATCCGATCCGATATCCCGTGATCGGCCTCCGTCACTCGGCTCCGGTCCACCTTCCACTCGCTATCGACTGAAGCAAATGAGTCGCGGAAGAAAGGAATCTCGCGGCGCACCCACTCGGTTCCCTTCTCGATTCTCCGAGCCATCTCCTGGCTCACCTCGCTCATGCCTTTTCCCCGGCTTCCGACATCTCGCGGAGGCATTCGGTAGCGATTGCCACCGCCTCGTCGATCGACTTCTCGTCGTGCGCCGCACTCAAGAACCAATTGTGATGGGGATGAAAGAACGCTCCTTTGCGAACTGCCTTACCACAGAAGCTCTGGGCCAGACGCAAATTCTGGTCTCCTTCGAAGAACGGGTATGGCGCTGCCCTCGGCCCCGAACATTGCAGAACATATCCATGCTTCGCTGCCGCTTCCGTCAATCCCCGGCAAAGTCGATCTCCAATGGCTTCGATTCGCTCAGGCACCTTGTCGCGTTCAATGATCGTCAAGCAGGTCGCCGCCGCCGCCATGGCGTCTGCGTTATTCCAGTAACTTCCAGTCAAAAAGACTTTTGCTGCTGCCGTTTTCAGGGAATCCCTTCCCACGGCTGAAGAAATCGGAAATCCGTTCCCCATTGCTTTACAGTAGCAGGCAATGTCCGGCTCAAAACCAAAACGACGATGGGAACCGCCAGCATGCAACCGGAATCCAGTCCGAATGTCGTCGAGAATTATGACAATCCCCCGCCGATTACACTCAGCCTGGACCTTGGTGAGAAATCCGTTCTCCGGCATCTCAGAAGCCGCAAAAGAAGGATGGTGGTAAGGGGTGACGAACACGCCGGCAACTTGATCCCGGAGGCTGTCCAGCATCCCGACCAGAGAATCGAGCTTATTCCATTCGAAGCGGTGAATATGCTCGCGGTCTTCTTCGATAATGCCCCCATACCCCGGAGCGCACCAAGCGTCGATCCCGTGGTAAGCGCCCTTCAACATAAGAATCTTTTTTCTTCCCGTCGCTTCACGCGCCACCTGTAGGGCCCATGTCGTTACGTCGGAACCGTTCTTGGCGAAGACCGCCCAATCTGCAAAATCCACCCGCTGGACCATCAACTCCGCGAGCTCGACAAACCCGCGCGAGGGCACGTTGAAAAGATTCCCTTTCGCCTTCGCCCGAGCTGCCGCTTCCTCCACTTCCGGATGCTGGTGGCCAAGAACAATTGGGCCAAAGCCACACATAAAATCCAGATACTGGTTTCCATCAACATCGGTAAACCGGCATCCTTCAGCCGATTCCGCGAAGTAGGGAAAAATCCCGGGCAGCCCTGCAGCCGGACTCGTATGACCGTAAATCCCTCCGGGCACGACCTGGAGGGCGCGCTCGAAGAGCGAACGCGATTCAGAAAGACGGGAATCAAAAAAAGAGGACACGCGAAAAGTTATTCAAAATTAAAATCACCCACTCCCAATCCGGAATCAGGTATTCGGGAAAAGTTCAGAAAATTCCTCAGGCGGCGTCGAGACAACCCTGATCTTGCGACCTTCCCGCCTCCAGCTGAGCTCAGTCGCGTGGAGGAAAAGTCGTTGGGTGCTGTGCTTGCGCCGGAAGGCCCGGTTTGCCCCAAAGTCCCCATAGTTTCGGTCTCCAATAATCGGGAGCCCGTGCTTGGCAGCCTGCACTCGGATCTGATGCGTCCGGCCCGTTCCAGGCTCCAGTTTCAAAAGACTCAGGGGGATGCCATCGCGACGAAAACCGACCTCACTCCCGGCCGTCTCGGCGCGCATCCCATTTCCTCCTACCCGGACGCGGAGCTTGCCCTCTTCATTGCCCCGCACCAACCGGTCCTTCCAAACAAAGGTCCGGCTTCGGGGGCGTCCAGCGACCACGGCTCGATAGGTCTTGTGAATCCGACCCTCTTCGAACGCCTTGATAAACCAGTCCGCTTGATCGGCCAGCGCCAATAATAGAATCCCCGACGTCGGACCGTCGAGACGATGGCACAAACGGATCTCCGGGAAATCACCATCTGGAGCCCCGAACACTTCCGTCTCATCGGACCACGGCAATGACAGGACCGCTCGATCCGCATCCTTCGGTCCATTCGGATGAGAGAGAACCCCAGCGGGCTTGTTCACGGCGACCCAATCCTCGCCGGAGATCAATACCTCGACCCCCTTCATCCACGGCAATTTTTTCCAATCCTGTTCCTTCATCGATAATGAAAAGTAATCTCGACCCGGGTCTCGTCCCCCAAGGTTCGAATCATGTCGTCGGTCCAGACACCGTACGGAGCCCGGGCGTAAATTGCATCGAGGCAGATCATTGATCCCAGCTCGCTCGAGGTCGATTTTTCGATCTTGGCCTTCGACACCGAACCCGTCTTGTCGATGTAGAAGACAACCGCCACCGAGGAAAAAGTGGAATCCGCCCCCAGGGATACTTCCCGGATCAGCCGGTGCCACTCCGCCTGAATCGCCTCCAGAGCCCGCTGCGTGTACTCCCCATAATCCGTCAGGCGGGAATTTACCCCCATCTCTCCCTGCCGCGAAGCACGGGCCTTCGACTGGTTCAGCGGGGCCAACAAAACCTCCGCCCCGACCTTCTTGCGCGGCAACGGCCGGGCCGCCGGATTATTCATCGAGGGGGATTCGCTCTTCTCCGGCTTTTTCTGAGGACCATCATCAAGAACGATCGACCCAGGCTTGCGTCGCTCCTCCTCAGGATCGGTCTCCTCTCCTTTGGACGCTTCGGGGATCTCGGTCCCCGCCCCTTTCTCGGACGACTGAATCCATTCCGGCGTCTCGCGCTCCACTCGCGGGGCAAGATCACCGACCGTGCCGCCCGATTCCTGCGCGGGAGGACTCTCCGTGGCCGCCTCACTGTAGACCCCAGGCTTCAAGCGCTCGCTCGTATCGCCCCGCTCCAAAAAGGTCTGCGACTCCTGCTCAGAATCATGCTCGGGAAAATCCGATTCGCTGGACGGATCGGGCTCCGGCTCGGCTGCCTGCTGATCCCTCGCCCCGAAATTCACCGTATCGTCGGGCGGATTCGAGGGCAGATTCGGATTCGCCTCCACGAACCGGTGTTCATACGGCTCCACATAGACCTCCATCTCCCGATTCGCCTTCTTCTCTGCGGGACTGCGGACCGCCAGTTGATCAAAGCTCGAATCCAACTTTTTCGCCACCGTCCAATTGATCAACAGCGAGGCCACCACGGCGAGAATCCACACCACCGTTTTTGCAACAGGCTTCCGCCCGCCGACCTCTCCGAACCAATCCGTCATGACAAGAGAACATCCTTATCCAGCAACCGGATTCCCTCAAGGGAAGAAGTTGGGTTGTTTTTTACGATTTATCTAGTCCGAGAAATGAACTCACTTCGATCAGGATAGGGTGCGAGCCCATCTTCTCGTCCAAAAGTGACTCGGGAAAAAGTTCCTCACGCTTTTGCTTAAAGTGCTTACGAACCTGATCACGACTGCCAAGATACTTATCCTGGAAATGCTTTTTCAACCTATCTGAAGTCTGTTTCCCCTTTGGCAACAGATCACCTAGCAAGTCCAGCAGTAGACCTTCCAGACACTGGGGCGCAGAAAAGGCGACCTTGATACTCGGATACTCCTGCAAAATCGCCTCGGCATCCGCATCCAGCCCCTTGTCCTGATCAATCAAGACCAGTGCGCCTGTCTCACTACTTCCCGTAACGAGATACTTCTTTTTAAGTTCGAGGAGGACGCTGCCCGCCGAGCCGCCATTTCCATTCCCAACCGTAATTTTCTTTTCAGCCAGACGCCCTGAGTAGACCCGCTTAATTTGTTCCAGAAAAAGTCCTTCGGTCGGGCCTTCTACAAAAAGAATGAGAGGCGTTCGAACTACTCTTGTAGATGCCATATCTCCGCCTAAAACGCCACCACCTCAGGTTCAGGGATGGCACCGTAACGCCCCGAGTTGTAGTTGGCAAAGAAGTTCTCCTCACGCCGCACTCCCCTGAGGCTATCGAGCCGGAACGCTTCGCTCACGCAATCTTCCCGCTTTTCTACCAGATAGATCTGCTCTTTCTGCAGATGGTTTAGCATCTCGACATGGTGACAGGTAAAGAACAACTGCGCCTCTTTCTTGTTGATCTCCGGATCCGTGAACAGACTCAAGATCGTCGGAATCAAATGCGGATGCAGATCCGACTCCATCTCGTCAATTGCAGCAATATCACCAGAGGTCAAAACGCGGATAAAGGCTTCAAAGAGCATGAAAAGTCGCCGTGTTCCGGACGATTCCTGATGCGCCGGCAAGCTGAAGATTCCCTTTGGCCCACTGTGTTGAAAGAAAACAAGAAAACTCTCACGCGCATCATCCTTCTCTGTTTGCAGCCGCACAGGCTCAATTTTGAAATCTACAATCCCGATATCAGCGGCGGTCAACAACTCACGCAGCGCATCGTGATGTTCCGGATGCTTGTGGAAGAACTCCGAGCACCTGAAGATATCCGTGGTCAGCCCTTCGGCAGGCAAATCACGCTTTCCTCGGCGACCCACATTGGTCGCAACCTGTCCCAACGAATCCAAGACATGCTGAAATTCCTTGCGCCCTGCCTGTACACCGGCCGCCAACATCGACGCATTGGGACGATCCGTAAGAGCCTTACGCAACAGCTGTACCTCGGTAAACTCCTCAAAACTACGTAAATGTAAGGAACCGTCCTTCGCGAACTTACGCACTAGGATCTGCCGAAATTGCCCGGTCTCCGGCAAATAGCGCTTCAGAATCTCCTCATTCACCTTTTGAGGTGTTACGCTGAGAGAATAGAGGAATCGGCGGCCCTTGCCCTCAAATTCTAACTCGAAGGTGGCAGGCTCTTCATCGGGTTCACTGCAGGCAAATCGATCTACGGGGATTTCTTCCTCTGGTTCCAGATGCTTGTACGAGCCATGAATAAAAAAGGAGACAAAGGACAGGGCTTTCAATAAGTTCGTCTTCCCCGAAGCGTTCGGCCCGAAAACCCCTGTCAGCAGCGACAACTTATCACCATGAGCGGAATCCACAAATGAACCGTCCGTCGGTGTTCTAGGCGAGGCCGTAAAATCAACCACCGTCTCTTCGTAGAACGAACAGAAGTTCGAGAATGCGAATTTGCGTATCATATTCGGACAACATACCACACAAGAAGGGAAACATTGAAGATTATTTGCATTTTTTTCTGCAAAATTCGCCAAATTTCGCATGAATTTCAAATTTCCGTCACTGAAAAGGAGATCGGGGAACTTTCGAAATCAAGAACGAAGGCGACTCATCTTCCTCGAATTACACAGCGGTATTCTCTGCAAAACGACGACCTAATTGATACCCTCTAAACTTCCAAACGCCTCAAAGCCTCCAAAACCTCCTCCAATGGCAGGCCGATCACGTTCGACCGTGAGCCGGAGACCGACTCCACGATGCGGCTGCCCTGATCCTGAAGAGCGTAGGAACCGGCTTTGTCCATGACCGGAACGTCTCGGATGTAGGCCCGGATGTCCTCATCCGAAAGCTCACGGAACTTGACCCGAGTGGAAACCGAAAAGACTTCCCGTTGCCCCTCGGCACCAATGAGGCAGACTCCCGTATGGACTTGATGCTCCTGCCCCGCCAACGAACGCAGCATGGCAAAGGCTTCGTCCTCATCCTTGGGCTTCCCGAGAACCCGATCGCCCAAGGCCACCACCGTATCAGATCCGAGAACCGACTGCCCCGGAAACCGGCCAGCCACCTCGGACGCTTTCAGCTCCGCATTATGGCGAACGATAAAAACCGGATCCCCCACAGGATCCTCATGCTCCTCAACCTGAGCAGGTTCGATCCGAAAGGAAACCCCCGCCTCCCGCAAGAGGTCGCTTCGCCGCGGTGAGGCCGAAGCCAGAATCAATCTCGAATCCTTCATAGCTCTCACCGTACCGAAAATCCCCCGAGTGAAAAGCCCGGAGACGAACCTCGTGGCCACGTCCGCCAATCCGCGTTAACGTCCTGCCTTGAGGAAGTGCGAGCTCGCAGGTGGAAAGATACACGGTCCGATCCAACGCGCGGGAGCAAGATGCTCCCATCACCCTACTCTCCCCCGTGCTCGCAGAAGGGGAACTACATTGGTTGATTGAGACTCCTCCCTTGCTTGCAGGGGAGGGGGACCAGCGCTAGCTGGTGGAGGGGTTCCGGCTCAGTCCTACTATCTGCAATCAAGCCTCGTAACCCACCTTCCCAACTTCTCCCGTTCCCTCGCCCATTCGACCCTCACCCCATAAGACCCACGCCCCAAAAGAATTAAACTTTCGCAAAATCTCAGCTTTTCCCTACCCTCTACCAACACGGAACGTCTCATATTATGGACCCGAAAAAACTAGCCCAAAGCTACGATCAGATCGCCGACCACTGGAACGGGGAAGAATTCAACAGCGACAACGGACTCCCGCAACATCGTCGTGCTCTCCAGTTTGTCCGGAATCCTGGCTTGGCCCTCGACATTGGCTGCGGCTCCAGCGGGCGTTTCATCGATCTCCTCCTGGGGGAGGGATTTACCGTCGAGGGCTTAGACCTCTCCAGTCGGATGATCGATCTCTCCCGCAAGCGTCATCCCGAGGTGACCTTCCATCACGCCGACATCACAAAATGGAAAATCCCCCAGCTCTATGATTTCATCACCGCCTGGGACAGCATTTGGCACATGCCTCTCACTGCCCACGAATCTACTCTCCGGAAAATTCTTCAAGCTCTCAAACCCGGAGGAATCTTCATCTATACCGCGGGAGGTCTGGATACCCCCGGTGAAAAATACGACTCCAACATGGGGCCCGAAGTCTACTACAGCGTCTTGGGAGTGCCCAAGAACCTTGCCATTTTCACCGAAGAGGACTGCGTCTGCCGTCACCTCGAATACGATCAGTATCCAGAATTACACCTCTACTTTATCGTTCAGAAAAAGTAGTCTGGGATTTCTTTCGATCCTCCCACACCTTACAGCAAACGGATGCCGGCCGTATACCCGCAAGAGAGAGCAGGATGCTCTCACTACTTTGCCAACTTTCGGCGTCTTCAATCGAGCGGCAAGAAGGGACCCGGATACTCCCTTCCGATCCAACACAGACGGAGCGCACCCGTTCCACGACCTTCGGGCCGCGCCCGAATTCTCCATCTCTCCCTTGATTCCCATGAAGATATCGGAAGAATACCCTCAAAACCAAAACTGAAACCTTTACGCACCATACCGCTATGCCCATCGCTCATTGCATCGTCAGCCCGACCGCCCTCAACAGTGCTGCTCACGGCAGCGACCCCGTAGAAAACTGGGCCCAACTCTCCGAGGAATCCGCCGACGAAATGACCATCACTCTGGTCAAGCGGGAGCAGCAATACGGCAAGGCTTATCACATCATGGCCCTACTCTACCTTCCTTCGACCTGGTCGGAGGACAAGGCTATCAATCTGAAGCTCAGCCTCGCCACAGCCCTCGCCAACCACTTCAGCATGCCGGTCTCCGAGGTTTTCGTCATCGCCCGCACTCTCGAAAGCGGAGAAGCCGTCGAGAACGGGGAAATCGTAAATTGGTAAAGGGAGGTTCGGTTTTCCGGTTATCGGTTCGGGTTGCACCCTGGGTGAGAACGGGCCGCAGGAGACTCGCTCATTCCGAGAAAATCGATTGGGAACCGCAAATCGAGAGCTGGAAGCTCTCGCTACTTTGAAGCTCACGTCCTCGGATGACTTCCCCGGCATTCTCATAGAATCTTGTCGTGAGGACTCTAAGGAAGATCAACATCTCCAGACCACCCGCCAGTCACGCCTCCACACCGAAACAACCCAGACCACTCGAAATCCAAGATCGATTCGACCGAACGACTGAAGTCATTCGGGAAGGTCTCTCCCGTTCTCGCATCACTTTAGTCGTGCGATCCCCTTCATCACGAGCTCGGGATACGCAATCTCCCGCACCAACGGTGCAAAATCCGTCAGCCCGGGGCAACGCCCCGGGAAACCTCCCCTCCCCGCTATCTCGAGCCCTGAAAGGGCGCAACTCCCCACGCCCTCCCGATCCAATTTCTGCCGCAACAGGGTTACGCCCTTTCAGGGCTATCCATTGGGGAAAAACCCCGAAACCCAGGGTGTTGCCCTGGGCTTTCGGATGGGTGCGCCTTTGGCGCGCTGGACTCTGCAAAGCTCGTAGTCCTGATGTAGAGGCCAGGTCGTTTTCACCGCCAGAGGCGCAGCTGAAGCTGCGGCCCTACTTTTTTACCGACGGACGAGAGGTAGGTAAGTTACTGCAAAGCCATAGTGTGATCCGTCAATCCATCGCTCCGCTCACGAGCTCGGGATACGCAATCTCCCGCACCAAAGGTGCAAAACTCGTCAGCCCGGGGCAGCGCCCCGGGAAACCTCCCCCTCCCCGCTATCTCGAGCCCTGAAGGGGCGAAACTCCGCCCTACCGCACTCGTTCGCGCGCGAGCAGGATTTCCCCGTTACCTTCAAATCGCGTCCAACTTGGACAGATCCCGGACCGCTCCTTGGTCGGCGCTCGTGGCCAGCATTGCGTAGCTCTTCAGAGCATAGGAAACAGCCCGGTCGCGGTTTTCCGGTTTCCATCCTTGGCTTTCGCGATTTGCCCGGCGTTCAGCCAATACGCTTTCTTCCAAGACGATCTCGATGGATCGCTCCGGAATATCAATGCGGATCAAATCACCGTCCTCGATCAGGCCGATATTGCCCCCACTGGCAGCTTCGGGCGAAACGTGCCCGATCGACAGACCCGAAGTTCCCCCGGAAAAGCGTCCATCCGTGATCAAGGCACATTGCTTGCCGAGGCCTTTGGATTTGAGGTAGGAAGTCGGATAGAGCATTTCCTGCATCCCCGGTCCTCCCTTCGGACCTTCATAGCGAATAATGACCACATCGCCGGCCTTCACCTCATCCTTCAGTATCCCCGTCACGGCATCGTCCTGGCTTTCGAAAACCTTGGCGGGTCCTTCAAACTTCAGGATCTCCTTATCGACACCTGCGGTTTTCACAATGCATCCGTTTTCGGCCAGATTTCCGAAGAGAACCGCGAGCCCACCGTCCTGACTGTAAGCATGAGCCAAGTCCCGAATGCAGCCCTCGGATCGATCACTGTCGACCTCCGGCCAACGGCAATCCTGACTAAAGGCCTCGGTCGTCCGAATCCCCGCAGGTCCGGCACGATAAAACTCAATCGCTTTCGTATTCTCCGGATTGGTGATGTCCCACTCTGCCAACACATCGGCCAAGGTCTTCCCGGCCACGTGGCTGACGTCCGTATGAACGAGTCCCGCTTTGCCGAGCTCGTTCAATATGCCGAGGACTCCGCCTGCCCGGTGGACATCCTCCATGTGATACTTCGGCATCGACGGCGCGACTTTGCACAGGTGCGGAACCCGTCGCGAAAGACGGTCAATATCCGCCATGGTGAAATCGACCTCGCCTTCCCGCGCCGCGGCGAGGAGGTGGAGAACCGTGTTCGTCGACCCCCCCATGGCGATGTCGAGAGTCATAGCATTCTCAAAGGCGCGGAAGCTGGCGACATTCCGGGGCAGCACCGAGTCGTCGTCCTCCTTGTAATACCGATGACACAAATTGACGATTCGCTTCCCTGCGTTTTCAAACAGCTCCTTGCGATCCGCGTGAGTCGCCAACATGGAGCCATTCCCCGGCTGCGAGAGTCCAAGAGCCTCGGTCAGGCAGTTCATCGAGTTGGCCGTGAACATCCCCGAGCAGGAGCCGCAGGTCGGGCAAGCCGAACGCTCAACCTGTTCGGTCTGGGCATCGGAGACCTGCGGATCGGCAGCCTGCACCATGGCATCGACCAAATCGAGCTTCACCTCCTGATCGGCCAACCGAGTCTTCCCCGCCTCCATCGGCCCGCCGGAGACAAAGACCACCGGAATGTTCAGCCGCAGCGAAGCCATCAGCATCCCCGGAGTGATCTTGTCACAGTTTGAAATGCAGACCATGGCGTCGGCGCAATGGGCGTTGACCATATACTCGACGGAGTCGGCAATCAGCTCCCGTGAGGGTAGCGAATAGAGCATCCCTCCGTGTCCCATGGCGATCCCATCATCGACAGCAATGGTGTTGAACTCCTTGGCCACACCTCCGGCCTCCTCAATGCTACGGGCCACCAGCTGCCCCATATCCTTGAGGTGTACGTGGCCGGGCACGAACTGGGTGAAGGAATTCACGACGGCGACAATCGGCTTCCCGAAGTCCCCATCGGTCATACCGGTCGCCCGCCACAATGCGCGCGCACCCGCCATGTTTCTTCCTGCCGTGGTAGTCGTTGAACGAAGTTTAACCATCTCTCTGCTTGTCTAAAATTTGAAAATCTCCCGACCACATCCACACTCCTAACCAGAGCGCGAACGCCGGGACGAATCGTCTACAATGGGATTTTCAGGTCCTGAGAACAAACCAAAAAACCGGACCCGATCTTTGGAGCTTCGGAGTGCAACGACCCGTGCGGGGAGTTTTCGAACGAAACGATCTGACTGCCCTCGGTGTTTCGGAAGCGCAGCGCGTCAGCCTGCGTGCGGACCCCCAAAGAATGTTCCGAGAGCACAGCCAGATCGGCTCCTCGTCTCCTCCAATTTCCGAACGAGGAGGTTTTACAAACCTCGTAAACTGACTCTACTCTCCAGTAACCATGCGAAACTGGATCACTCTTCTCTTCTTTCTCCTCGCCGCCTTCGCAGTCGCTGGCATCGGCGGCTACGCGACGGCGTCCAGTGTTCAGGAATGGTATCCCGATCTGACCAAACCTTCTTGGAACCCTCCGAAGTGGGTCTTCGGTCCCGCCTGGACCCTTCTCTTCATTCTCATGAGCGTCGCGATTTGGCGGGCCTGGAGCCGATGCCGCGATCAAGGGCAACCTTCCCGCTCCCTCCTCGTTCTGCACGGAATCCAACTCGGACTGAACGCTCTCTGGTCGATTCTCTTCTTTGGACTCCGTCGCCCCGACCTCGCCCTCATTGAGATCTTCGTCCTCCTCCTCTTCCTTCTCGCCCTCCAAGTCCGACTCTTCCGCATCGACCACACCGCCGGCTGGCTCTGGTCCCCCTACCTCGCCTGGGTCTCTTTCGCAACGACCCTGAATTTCGCCATTTGGCACCTCAACTGAGAGCCCGCGGGCCCTACTCCGAGTCAAAAGTCCCATCGATTTCCAGCTCTCCCCGTAGTCGAGAGCTTTAGCTCCCCGACCGTAGGAGCAGGCCCCGCAATCCGGAAATCGGCGGCTAAAGCAGCCGGTCCTTGGAAGAATTCGTCGCAACCATGGGCCGTCATGTACCCTGGCACCGCATCCGAAAAAGTACTTCCATGGATAAAGGCAAAGTAGTGAGAGCTTCCAGCTCTCTCACCCGTAGGAGCGGCCGCCTCAATCCGGAAATCGGCTGCTAATGCAGCCGGTCCTTGGAAGGATTCGTCGCAACCATGGGCCGTCATGAACCTTGGCACCGCATCCGAAAAAGTACTGCCATGGATAAAGACAAAGTAGTGAGAGCTTCCAGCTCTCTCACCCGTAGGAGCGGCCTCCGCAATCCGGAAATCGGCTGCTAATGCAGCCGGTCCTTGGAAGGATTCGTCGCAACCATGGGCCGTCATGAACCTTGGCACCGCATCCGAAAAAGTATGGCACCGCATCCGAAAAAGTACTGCCATGGATAAAGACAAAGTAGTGAGAGCTTCCAGCTCTCTCACCCGTAGGAGCGGCCTCCGCAATCCGGAGAATCGGCAGCTGAAGCATCCGGTCCTTGGAAGGATTCGTCGCAACCATGGGCCGTCATGTACCCTGGCACCACATACGAAAAAGTACTGCCATGGATAAAGGCAAAGTAGTGAGAGCTTCCAGCTCTCTCACCCGTAGGAGCGGCATCCGCAATCCGGAAATCGGCAGCTAATGCAGCCGGTCCTTGGAAGGATTCGTCGCAACCATGGGCCGTCATGCACCCTCGCACCGTATCCGAAAAAGTACTGCCATGGATAAAGGCAGAGTAGTGAGAGCTTCCAGCTCTCTCACCCGTAGGAGCGGCCTCCGCAATGCGAGAATCGGCAGCTGAAGTCCGCCCCGCCTGCCCCTCCGCTCTCAAAAAACTCCCCCGTTCAGACCAAAGACCAGATTCATCCTAGCTGCGGGCAATGCCCTAGGATGCCAAAAAAAATTCAATAGGCTGAAAGCCTACGTCAACCTAAACCCTTTACCGCCGCTTTTCCGGCCACCGTCCCCGTTGCAAAGCATCCTTGCATCAAATATCCACCCGTCGGCGCTTCCCAGTCCACCATTTCTCCCGCACAATAGATCCCCGGCCAGCTTTTGAGCATAAGGTTTTCATCCAACTCCGACCAAGCCACTCCTCCTGCCGTGGAGATCGCCTCCTCCACTGGACGGGGACCGCGTAGCGGAATCCGACAAGACTTGGCCGCTCGGGCCAGTGACTCGGCATCGGAAAACTCGCCGTAGAGCTGTCTCAGAATCGCACAGGCAGCCACCGGAAGCTTCCAGCGCAACTGCGCCTCCCGAAAAAAGTTCCTCCGAGCCGACTCCATTTTCGCCACCATGCGCTCGACTGTGAATACGGGCTTGAAATCAATCGTGAGCTCCGGCGAATCCATTCCCCGCAGCGCCGGACCCAGCCGATACAGCGGAGCCCCCTCGAAGCCATAACGAGTCACCATCAATTCCCCCGGCTCTTCGTGGTCGCCGGCCCGCAACCGCAAATGATGCAGCGGCCGCCCTTCGGCCTCGGCCAGAGTCTCCGGAGCCCAATCACATTCCCAACCGCAATTCGCGGCCTCAAGGGGATTCACCCGGATCCCAAGATCTTCCAGAATCCGCACCCATCCCCCATCCGAACCCGTTTCCGGCCACGAGGCTCCGCCCAGAGCAAGGACCACGGCATCATGGCGGACGCTGCGCTCTTCCGCATCGACGCCAAAATCCACCATCCACCCCGCTCCATCCCGACGTAAGCCGAGAAAGCGGTGCTGCACTGCAAACTGCACCCCGCGACTCTTCAATTTCGCGACCCAGCGCCGCAGTAGCGGTGCAGCCTTCTTCATCACCGGAAAAACCTTTCCGCCAGAGGCTTCAAACGTTTCGACTCCCAATCCCGCAGACCACTCCCGGAGCGCTCGACTGTCAAATCCCCGCAAATATTCTTCCCAGCGCTCCCGAGGAAAATCACCGCCCGAATACTGGCCCAGAAACGCGTCAAAGTCCGCCCCGTTGGTCAAATTGAGCCCACTCTTCCCAGCCAATAGAAACTTCCGTCCCACCGAGCGCTTGTGCTCGTAAACGGTCACCCCGACTCCTGCCTCAGCCGCCACTTCAGCCGCCCGCAACCCCGCTGGCCCCCCTCCGATGATCGCGACCGACTGAGAAAACTCGTTCATCTCCTCAGAGCACCGGAGCGAGCGACACTACGCAAGCCCTAGTCCAAGGTGACTGAAGCACCTTGCCTCAATCTGCCCCCTCTAACGCACACAGGCGAGCCGCCTGTGCTACTTTTCCACCCCGGACTTCTCCAACGGGACGGATTGAAATCCGCGCTCCAATACCCTGCACCTTCTTTGCCATTAAGTGAATTCTCGATCCTCTTAACCGCCAGAACCCACGGCCTTCCTCACAGCCCCACGCATACGCATCCACATCGCTTGCATTAGTCGTCGCGGTCATTGCACGTCCCACGCCTCAAGCCTCACGGACCACATCCCACATCCCAAGTCCCACGCCCCACGCCCCATTATCTTTGCACCAACGGTGCAAAACCCGTCAGCCCGGGGCAACGCCCCGGGTACGCTGATCCGCCCGTCCATCCCGAGCCCTGAAAGGACGAAGCTCCCCGAACCCTCCCTACCCCACTCCGGACGCTACGGAATGACGCCCTTTCAGGGCTATGAATTGGAGAAAAATCCCGAAACCCAGGGCGTTGCCCTGGGCTCTCCGGTAGGTACGCCTTTGGCGCGAAAGGATCTCAAGACGCTCCGGCGGAGAGGCAACGCGATGGGCGTAGCTGAAGCTCCGGCCCTACATCCGTACCACAGGCTGCCAGCCTGTGTCCCAACGCAGAGAAACCTCTCTCCATCACCGAAGGTCCGTCCCACTCTCCGCAGATCAAACTCCTCTCTAGAAATCCCCAGATCGGTGAGGCGACTCTCGCGCAGCTGAAGCTGCGGCTCTACTTCCTCTCCCGTAGTCGAGAGCTTCAGCTCCCCGACCGAAGGAGCAGGGTGCTCAGGTACAAGCGTATCCCACATTTTTACCCACTCACAATCCAACTGAGGAAATTCATATCCCCGTGCCCAGTTCCCGCGATTCGATAAATTCCCCATCCGTTCGTTTTTGTACTTCCTCTTTTCTCCCATAGAGGCACCCATCCTCGATTTTCGAAACCTGGAGCAAGAACTACTCGACATTGACCTATTCTTTATTAAATAGTAGCTAAATGAAATCGAATCCTCTTAGCTCTTGGGAAACGCAAGTTCGCAAGGGGATTCTTGAATATCTGGTCTTGGAGGAACTGGCGATCGAGGACGGCTACGGATACGACGTGTTACAACGCATCCGGAAGCGTCCGGCTATGGAAGTAACGGAGAGCGCGGTGTATCCTATTTTAAATCGCTTGGCCAAGGAGGGGCTCCTGAGTTCGGTTCGGGAGGAATCCCGTCTCGGTCCGCCCCGACGACGCTATACTGTAACTTCGCTCGGGAGAGTTCGCTTGCTGAAGATGAAACACTTCATCGAAGAGCTCGAAAAAGGACTAAAACCGCATCGCCCTTAAAATCCGAAACCCACTTTTACGAACGAAAGACATGATGAACCTGGATAAACCCGAATTGAAAGCACTCCGCGACTATCTCGACGCGGTGGAAGAGGCCTTAGCGGCCTCCGGTTCCGCGCCGGAGGATATCGCGGAGATCAAAAGCGAGATCTGTGCGCATGTCGCCACCCAGCTCGGGGAAAGTCCTCACTCGCCCGAGGCCGTCGAAGAGGTAGTACGCCAACTGGACAGTCCGGAAAGTTACCGCGAGGAGCCCGACGATGAAAGCGGGTCGCATACGATTTTGCGAAAACCTCTCAAGAGAAAGCTTCGTCCGTGGATGATCATTGTCGGAGGCCTCGGAATCCTGGCCCTCCTATTGATCGGCCTGCTGATCGTCTTCGCGACGATCTTCATCCAAAAGAGAAACGAAATCGTCGTCGCCGAGAAGCAAATCGATCAGGCGGCAGCCCAGGTTCAAGTCGTTCTCCAACGCCGCTACGATTTGATCCCGAATCTGGTGGAAACGGTAAAGGGATACGCGGCGCATGAATCACAAACCCTCCGAGCGGTCACCGAACTCCGAGCCCAATGGAGTCAAGCAGAGTCTCCCGAACAAAAACGAGCGCTCTCGATCAAGCTAGAGCCTCAAATCGGAAAGATCATGGCCATTGCCGAAGACTATCCCGATTTGAAGGCCAACCAAAATTTCCTGATGCTGCAAACCCAACTGGAGGGCACGGAAAACCGAATCGCGGTCGAACGTCGGCGGTTCAATCTGATGCTCCGCGATTACAACGCGTTGATCGATCTGTTTCCCGGGAACCTCGTTGCGATGACATTAAACTACGAACCGCGCGAACAGTATTTCGAAGCCTTACCCGAAGCAGGGACGTCTCCCAAAGTAGATTTTTCACCCGGCGAATGATGAGGACCCCTAAACGACTAATCTCGAAAAATCTACTCCTCAGGATCAGTTTTTCCTTTTGGTCCGTCGCTCCTCTTATCGCAGAAACAGCAATACCGGATAAAAGCGAGCAGCCGATAGAATGGGAGCAAAAACGATTCAGCCCGGGCGCTGGGAAGTATCAAAACACTCAACTTGCCGCCGATGACGAGATCCGCCGAGTAACCCTCATGATCGACGTCGAGGAAGCACATATTCATCCCCGTTGGAATAGTATGGTGGATATCGCGCTAACGGACATGGATGGCAGTATGCGAGTTCGGTTCTGGGTTTCACATTCAGTCAAAAAAGTCGGAAAGTCTGCCGTGCGGATCTATCGCGACGATGAATCCGAGAAACCACACTACCTGGATTCACAAGGACTGAAAGACTATGTGGGCGAGCATGAACTGACTATTGAAATCGATGACGAGGGAAACATGAGTTTCCTCGTGAATGGAGAGATTCTCGAAACTCACCAAAAGAACTTCCGAATCGAAGGGGTTGAGATCACCGTGGTCGGAACGACTGCCGACGTAGCTTGGGCAATCGAATGAACGACCGGAAGCCTAACACTACCCCACCAGGCTTCATGTCTTCCAACTATAGAATCATGAACAAGTATCTCCGGATCCTCTTTTTCTCACTGGTTTTCCTAGGATTCGTGGGCTGCTCGGAGAACCCGACGAACGAAAAAGAAGATCTATCGAATTTCCCGGACCGCCCCAAAAACCATCCGTTCTTTCACAACTCCTCCACACTGCAGTCGATCAACGAAGTGGCCATTGGGGACCTGGAACGAGCTCAACGGTATACAGGGATCGAATACGCCATGGTCCTTATGGAGAAGCTTCCATCCGGATACACCGCCGAAACGGCAGCCGTCGAGATTTTCGACCAATGGGGAATCGGACGGGAGCATGACGGTCGCGGAGTCCTGTATCTTTTCGTCGAAGAGGACGGTGTCCTAAAAATCGAAGTCGGCTACGCCCTCGAAGAAGTGTTTCCTGACGCCTTTGTCGGTTCTTTTCAAGAAACCCTCAAAGACTACTATCGCGGCGAGTATTTCGGCGATGTCGTCAGCAGCATGATCATCAACATGATGCGGCGAGCGCAAGGAGCGGACGTCCAGGCGATGATCGCGGATTTTCGAGGAGGGCTACCCGTAACAGAAGAAGCCTCTCAGATGGCTCGCGACGACTATCTGTCGGGGGGAGCCGGTGTCACCGAGAGCGAATTTATCCGCAACCGCACGGAAAGACTCCGCAACGTTGTGTTCCTCGGCGAGGATGAACGTCGTCTCTACGACAAGGACCCCGATGTGGAGACGGTCGTAAAGCGTTACCTCGAATCCCTGAAGCAAGGAATCAACGACCCATATCTTCCTCTCCTCACCGAAGGCAGCCAATTCATGAGAATGGAGTATCCAAAGAACTCTGGGTTTCAGAAGAATGCCTATCGTCGCTTCAGTGGACCGTACAAGATCGATCAGTCGGGCGACTATGCAGCGGTGCGTTTTGAAAGACCTGACGTTATGCCGATTCTTCTACGCAAGGACAATGACGGCGACTGGCAGGCCGACATCACGAAGTCGTGGGCCTACAGCCAAGCCACCAACAATCTGAAGACGATGAATCCCGCCTATGGGGACCACGCGTGGATATTCGCCTGGCAGCCGGAGTTCCTCGAACCCGAAGTCCCCGCAACGCCGCTTCCACTAGCGAAAGAGAAATCCCTAGTGGCTGAAATCGAACGTCTCGAAACTGCCATAGAAAAAAATCCGGAAGATGCAGACAACTACTTCGAGTTGGCGGACCTCTTCTACTTCGAGTGCTATTGGATTCGCGACGCGATGCAGCTGATCGAACAGGGCCTAGAGTATGACCCCAGGAACAACCTATACCGTAAACGCTACATCGATTTTGCCTATCGCTATCCAGACCTAAGCCATATTGCCCGCCATCGAGAGGCGATCTTCACTTACGACCCCGGAGACTTTCTCAACATCAATTCTTATCGGCGGCTCCTCAAACGAAACCGACCTGCGGGATATGAGATGAAAATAGATCTTCTCGACAATGTTGAGGACCGCAAGCTACTCCCCCGATTCCCGTTTGCCTTATCGGCTGATTCCGCGAGGTATAAGCGACAGACCTTCTACGTTTCGAATCCGCGAGGCACAAATCGCATCCGTGTGAACTATCGTTTCTTCGCCGCGCAGTGGCACGACCGGTTTACCCCTCAGACTCGAATCTACCTCTACGACTCCGAACAAGAATCCGAGTTTGGACTCACGCTAACCCAGACCGTTCCAAACGGACCGATCATCGTAGCCCCAATGACTGGCGATGAGTCTCTTGGATTTGATCCGAGAGAATTTCCCTCGGATCAGCCCATCAACTTCGAATTCGATTGGACAGCTGGAAAAGAAATTGCGCTATTGATCGACAATGAGAAAGTCTTGGAGATGCCATCGACTCTAACCCCTTGGCAAGTCATCACATATCAAAGATCCGGAAGCAGCATTATCGACTTCCAGAGCGATTAGGTCTTAGAGAGAAAGCAGAGATCACGGAGAATTGGGGATCGATGAGCCCAGCGAGTGGTTCGGTTCTGTTCGGTAAATGATCTCTTCCGTACCACAGGCTGCCAGCCTGTGTCCGAGTGCCGCGCTCCCTGAATCAATCGATTTCAGAAAACGCCCAATACTTTTCTTATTTTGGCACGGCTCTGAGGACACTCCGGCAGAGAGGCGACGCTAGCGCAGCTGAAGCTGCGGCCCTACTCCTCTTCCGTAGTCGAGAGCTTCAGCTCCCCGACCGTTTGAGTGGATAGCTGGTGAGCAAGCGCGCCTCACCGTCAACTTGCCCATCCTTGCGGTGCTCCCCCATTTTTGCAGGCCCGAAACTCATCCTGCCACAGAAGGACTCTGTGATCCGATCCCCTTCCCCAGCAACGAACCGAGAATACACTGAAGATTTCCCAGAGGGATGCGGGCGTCCTCGAGGCTACCCCACACATTACACCATCTGGGGATAACCGATGTACTCGTACGATCTGTTACCGATCGGAAACCCGTCTGCGCAAGAAAACCAAAGATAAGGCGGCCAGGCCAAGGATCGTGCTGCTAAAAGCAAACTCAGGCACCTCCGTTACTGAATAGCTTCCCGACACCGTATCCGAATACTGATTTCCCTGACTACTTCCATTACTAATGATGAGATCTTCGATCTCTTCGCCGTTGTAACCGCCGAGAGTACTGTCGGCATAGTAATAGGCATCGTAATCATTTTGATCCGAAGTGATAAATTGAGTTCCTCCCGGGCTCCCCGCAATCGACACCTCCTTCAGCTCCGCGTTGCCGCTTCCATAAACTTCGTAAGTGAGTTGCGCAATGGCTGCAGGAGCCGTCCAACTCAAACTTGAATCGGAATAGGAAAAGCTCACCACGTTGATATCAAAACTTTGAAATCCTGAGCTTTGAGTGTCTACTTGAGAATCATCAAAGATGAAAGACCAACTGCCGGAAAAACTACTGACTCCTTGGTAGCTACTTGATCCGCTATTAAATGTGGCATTGAAATCCCCATCAAAGCGAAGAAAGGCAGCTTGGGCGACAGTCACACTCAAAGAAGTGGCGCCGACGGCAAGAGCGACTCGAAGGAAGTTGGGTGCGAAGATACATGGCATGATCTCAAGATAGCCGCTTGAGAGGGGGCTGTCTATGGGTAGGACTACGAATATTGTGGCGGTCTTCCAGATACGGCGCGTATCTGGCAATGACTCGAGTCCGACAATCGATACCCAGTTTGCTCAAAATTTTTTCGACGTGTTTTTCGACTGTCCGACTAGAGATGTAAAGCTTGCTCGATATTTCTGAGTTACTCATCCCCTGACATAAGTGGCGAAGTGTTTCAAATTCACGCGGGGTAAGGCGCGTTTGCAAAATTTCACATTGGGCCACTACAGCATCTCTAAATTGGCCCGTTTGTCTTTCCAGGGTATGGAGGCGCGCAAGAATATGACCTCTTAGAATCGAGGCTTTCAAATGCTCTTCTTGAGTGAATTCTCGGTTCGAGTGATACATGAGGAGGATGCCTTTCCCCGATTGCACACGAACGTGAATGGCCAGCTGATCTTCGACGGAGACCTGTCGCGCAACTTTTGTGTAGAAAGGCAGCTTCTGGTAGTCTGCCAAGCTTATGTGATCTCGTGTTCGCTCTACCGTCTCCACACAACGGAGTTTACCGCTATTGAAATCAATAAACTGATCGAACAAAGGATGACCCGGAAGGGTCTCATTCAAGATTGGCAACATCTCGTTGATCACCTGATCAAATGCAGGAGAATTGACGACCCTGACCATTCGGAGATTCTCGTCGTGAATATTCCAACTCGCAAAGGTTGCCCCGAGATACTGGCAGAGTCGCTCGAGAAGAAACTCCCGGAAAGTAGCTTCGGTTTCCAGATTATGTAGCTCAACGATGATGCCATTGAGTTCGGCCCACTGTTCATTGCTAAGCATGAGCTGTAAGTAAGCGATTACCGTCTCCGTTCAAGCTTTTCGTCTCCGCATCTTTGCCAAAGATAAGAAAGGTTCTCGATCCGCGCATAGGGAACCAGATATTTTTCGCGAAGCCTCCTGGCGGAGGATACCTTCCAATCCTCGCAGTTACTGGCTCCCTCCAATTCAAAACGACTCTTCCCGCAAAGTCATCCCGCCAATCTTTGAACTCCCGAAACGGCCAACTACTCTTCTTATTTCGGCTCGGCTCTGGAGACGCTCCGGCGGAGAGGCAACGCCATGGGCGCAGCTGAAGCTGCGGCCCTACTTCAGTACCACAGGCTGCTAGCCTGTGCCGCGAACATCGCCCCCACCCTCAATCAATCCGAAAATGGACGCACAACTCTTCGTAAACCGACACGGCTCGGAGGACGCTCCGGCGGAGAGTCAACGCTATGGGCGCAGCTAAAGCTGCGGCCCTACTCGTCTCCTCTGATCGAGAGCTAGACTTGTGCTGCGAAGCTGGCGAACCGAACACGGAAGCACTCGCTACTTTTGACCCCAGGCTCTCGAATGAGTTCCCCGGCGGGGACATTTTATTGGGATCCCGCCGATGCCTCTCCAACGGGGCGGATTAAAATCCGCGCTCCGCAACCCCATAGTTTCTTTGTCTTTTTGTTAATTCTCGAGCCCTATCCTGGATGAAAGCTCATCCCGCCTCAAAGCCCCACGCCCCATGCCCCACGTCCCACGTCCAGATCTCTCCTCACCAACGGTGCAAAACCCGTCAGCCCGGGGCAGCGCCCCGGGTAACGATCCGCCCGATAATCCTGAGCCCTGAAAGGGCGCAACTCATCGCAGGCCATCCCTACCCCGCACCGGGCGCGAGGGAGTGACGCCCTTTCAGGGCTATCAATTGGGGAAAATACCGAAACCCAGGGCGCTGCCCTGGGCTCTCGGGTAGGTGCGCCTTTGGCGCGAAAGGATCCAATGCAATCGAGATTTCGATTTAAGAAGCCCTGACGCTTTCCATTCGTGGTGGCGCTGCTTGCGGCCTTTCTTCCCGTACCACAGGCTGCCAGCCTGTGCCGCGAACATCGCCCCCACCCTCAATCAATCCGAAAAAGGACGCACAACTCTTCGTAAACCGACACGGCTCGGAGGACGCTCCGGCGGAGAGGCAACGCCATGGGCGTAGCTGAAGCTCCGGCCCTACTTCTCTCGATCCTCCACCCTATCTCCAATCTCCTTATCTCCCATCTCCCCTCATCCCCCCACTCTTCTCTCTTGTCGCCTTTGGAATTTCTTGCGAGGTTCGGGGTTTGGGCGGGAATGCCGTCCGTTTGAACCATGAAAATCGGGATTGCGCAGATCAATACGACGGTGGGGGCTCTTCGCTCGAACACCGAGAAGATTCTCAACGCCTATCGGGAGTTGAGGGAGCAAGGGGCGGAGCTGGTCATCACGCCAGAACTGGCCGTTGCGGGGTATCCTCCACGCGATTTGCTCCTGCGGGGGCGCTTTTTGGCCGATTGCCGCGACCTCCTTCAGGAAATTGCCGCCGCGACGACTGAGGTTCCGTTGGTGGTTGGATTTCCAGAAGAAAATCGCGGGCCCGGACGGGCTGCCTACAACTCCGCCGCCTGGTGCGCCGAGGGCAAGGTTCAGAAGGTCATCCGCAAGAGCCTCCTCCCCACCTACGATGTTTTTGACGAGGACCGCTATTTCGAACCGGCCCCCCCCGAAGGACCGATCCTTTTCCGTGGAAAGCGGATCGCCGTCTCGATCTGCGAGGATCTTTGGTACGGGCTCGACGGGCAGCGCTATTCGCACCGCCCGGACCCGGTCGAGCACTTTGCCCAATGGGGACCGGATCTTATTTTGAATCTCTCGGCGAGCCCGTGGCATTTCGGGAAACGGGAGTTGCGCGGCAACATGCTCCGCCGAGCCGCCGAGCGCTGCCGGGCTCCGGTTCTCTACTGCAACAGCGTGGGGGGAAACGACGAACTCATTTTCGACGGACACAGCCTCTACGCACCCGCCGACGGAACTGTCCGCGAAGTGGGGCCCTCCTTCGAGGAAGCCCAGGTCCTCTTCGACACCGAGAGCGACCCAAGCCCCGAAATCCGTGCGCCCGAGATGGAGGATGTCCGCAAGGCTCTGGTCCTCGGGCTCCGCGATTACACCCGTAAGACGGGCTTCTCAAAGGCGGTTATCGGGCTTAGTGGGGGGATCGATTCGGCCGTCACCGCCGCCATCGCGGTCGACGCCCTCGGTGCCGAAAACGTCCGCGGGATCACCCTGCCCTCCTCCATTTCCAGCTCCCACAGCGTGAGCGACTCCGAAGACCTCGCCCGAAACCTCGGAATCCGCTTCGAGAGCGTCGCCATCGCCGGACTGGTCGAGGCCGCCGAGGAGGCCCTCTCGCCCCTGTTTACGGGCACCGATCCGAACGTCGCCGAAGAAAATATCCAAGCCCGGGCACGCGGTCTGCTGCTCATGGCTGTGAGCAACAAGTTCAACGAGATCCTGTTGACCACCGGCAACAAGAGCGAAATGGCGGTCGGTTACTGCACCCTCTACGGCGATATGGCCGGAGGACTCGCCGTCCTCTCCGACGTGCCCAAAACCACGGTCTACCGCCTTGCCGAGCACCTCAACATCAACGGAGAGCGCATCCCGCGCAACACGATCGACAAGGCCCCGTCCGCCGAATTGCGCCCGGATCAGAAGGATGAGGACAGCCTCCCGCCCTACCCGGTTCTCGACCGGATTCTCGAACTTTACATCGAACAAGGATATTCCCGGGGCGAAATCGTCGCCGAAGGATTTGATCCCGAACTGGTCGCCGACGTCGTGGGCAAAGTCGACCGCAACGAATATAAACGCAAACAGGCCGCACCGGGCCTGAAAATCACACCTTTGGCCTTCGGCATTGGACGACGCATCCCGATTGTGCAAAAATACGTACCATGAGATCGATTGAGGAAAAAAAGAACGAACTCCTCGAAACCCTGGAGCTGATCGGCGACGAACACGAGCGCCTCACCTTCATCGTGGACATGGGCAAGGGGGCACCGGAGCTCCCGGCCGATTGTCGGCAGGACATTTTCCGCGTGGAAGGCTGCACTTCCAATCTCTGGCTCTTTCCGACCTACGAGGACGGCAAGTGCCACTTCGGGATTGATTCGGATTCGTCCATCACCAAGGGAATTGCGGCCATGATCGCCTCGCTCTACGACGGCCATCCGCCCTCGGAGATCCTTGCCCATCCGCCCAGCTTCCTCGCGGACGCGGGCGTCCCGCAGCTCCTCTCCCCCAACCGGCGCAACGGGCTCTCCAACCTCACCAAGGAGGTCACCGACTACGCGACCCTCTGCTACGAGCGCTACGAAAAGCTCGGCAAAACCTCCGCCTGAGGCGTTCTGCGGGCGACGAATCGTCGTCCGCAAACCCATCGGCTCTTTCAACCTGGAAATCTCCAATCCCGACATTCCTGCATGACCTCTGAAGACCTCTTCCAACGTGCCCGCCGCACCATCCCCGGCGGCGTCAATTCCCCCGTGCGCGCTTTCCGTTCCGTCGGCGGCACGCCCTTCTTCACCGAGTCGGCCCAAGGCGCGATCCTGACCACGGCGGACGACCGCAACCTGATCGACTTTGTCTGCACCTGGGGCCCGGCCATTCACGGGCACAACGATCCCGACATCCGCGAGGCCGTCGCCGACGCGTTGTCCAAGGGCACCAGCTTCGGCACTCCCGGCCCCCTCGAAGTCGACATGGCCGAAGCGGTCGTGGAGCGGGTTCCCTCCGTTGAAAAGGTGCGCATGTGCAACAGCGGCACCGAGGCCACCATGTCGTCCATCCGCCTCGCCCGCGGATTCACGGGACGCGACAAGATCGTCAAGTTCATCGGCTGCTACCACGGACACGTGGATTCCCTGCTCGTCCAGGCCGGATCCGGGGCGTTGACCCTCGGCAAGCCCGACAGCGCCGGCGTTCCCGCCAGCTTCGCGGCCGAAACGATCCTCTGCCCCTACAACGATTTCGCGGCGATCTCCGAGATCTTCGAACAATACGGCGAGCAAATCGCCGCGGTCATCGTCGAGCCCTACCCGGCCAATTGCGGTCTGATTTTGCCGAAGGAAGGCTACCTACCCCACCTGCGCGAGGTCACTCAACAACACGGCAGCCTCCTCATCTTCGACGAGGTGATGACCGGTTTCCGACTCGCCATGGGCGGGGTGCAGGAGCGCGAGGGCATCACCCCAGACCTCTCCGCTTTCGGGAAAGTCATCGGGGGCGGACTCCCCGTCGGTGCCTTCGGCGGACGGGCGGAAATCATGGACTACCTCGCGCCCGATGGACCGGTCTATCAGGCCGGCACCCTGAGTGGAAATCCCCTCGCCATGGCCGCCGGTCTCGCAGCCCTGAAAAAGCTGAACACCGAGGTCTTCGAAGGCCTCGAAACGGCAGGATTGATGATCGCCGAAGCCCTGCGCGCCGAAGCCGCCCAACTGGGCATTCCCCTCTGCATCAACCAGGCGGGCTCGATGTTCGCCCTCTTCTTCGGACGCGAGAAAGTCGAATCCTTCGCAGACGTGCAGGCCAGCGAAACGGAGAAATTCTCCAAGTTCTTCCACGCGGCGATGGACGAAGGCGTCTACCTCCCCCCTTCGGCCTACGAAACCTGTTTTCTTAGCACCGCCCACGACCAAGAGATTCTCGACCGCGCCATCAGTTCCCTGACGGCAGCCCTCCGCCGAGTGGCCTGAATGGCCGTCCCGGAACGGAACGGCGCTGTGCCCTGCGAAGCTGATGAAGCGTAGCACGGGACAGCCGTTTCGAAAGCTTCCGACCCGATTTGGACTTCTCCGCTGATCCCGAAGAAACGACTCTCGTCGTTCCTCTCCACGAACAAAATGCCTCTCGGCCTCTCATCATTCGGAGCGGAACGGCGATAGCCATTTCGAAAGCTTCCGACCCAATTCGAACTTCTCCGTCGATCCCGAAGAAACGACTCTCGTCGTTCCTCTCCACGAACAAAATGACTCTCGGCCTTCTCATCATTCGGAGCGGAACGGCGATAGCCATTTCGAAAGCTTCCGACCCGATTCGAACTTCTCCGTCGATCCCGAAGAAACGACTCTCGTCGTTCCTCTCCACGGGCAAAATGGCTCCCTCCCCATCTTAATTTGGAGCGGAACGGTGACAGCCGTTTCGAAGGTTTTCCAACCCCATTCGAACTTCTCCGTCGATCCCATAGAAATGGCTCTCGCCATTCCTCTCCACGGGCAAAATGGCTCCCTCCCCATCTTGATTTGGAGCGGAACGGTGACAGCCGTTTCAAAGGTTTTCCAACCCCATTCGAACTTCTCCGTCGATCCCATAGAAACGACTCTCGTCGTTCCTCTCCACGGACGGGCGGAAGGGTTTCATCGGCGAACCGCCAAGAATAGGGGGAATTCTCTAATCGGGCATTTCAAAGTAGTGGGAGCTTCCAGCTCCCGCATCCCCTCCCTCCCACTACTCTCCCCCGAGATCCCGACTCTTCGAAATGGCTTTCGCCATTCCGCTCCCAGAAATAGACAGAACGGAAGTCTCAGCCCCCCTCCTCTGCTACTTCTCAAGTCCACCGTAGCGGACGTGCGAAGCACTTTCGATCCCACGGCCGACCGGTAGGAGCTTCTCCTCCTCCCTCGTCGAAACTCGGAGAGGAAAAGTTCCACTAGGAAGCCCCCGTACACGCATGACTTTAGTCGTGCGATCCAACGCGCGGGAGCCAGATGCTCCCCCCTACTTTGCTCTCGAACAGCTCGATTCCTCGCCCCTTCCGCATTTCTTCCTTATCATCCGGCACGATCTGCGACAGACTCTTTCCTATGAGCTGCTGTCACCACGATTCGAAAAAAGAGTCGGACGAACCGGATCACGACTGCTGTGGTCACCCGAAAAAGACCGAGAAAAAGGCCTGCTGCCATCATGACGAGAAGGAGCATTCCCATGAGCATGGCCACGGTCATCATGACGACCATGAGCACGGCCACTCCTGCTGCGGGGGCGGGCACGACGCGGACGTAAAGCCCAAAGCTTCGTCGGCCTACTACTGCCCGATGTGCCCCGGCGTTGAATCGGACAAACCGGGCGATTGCCCGAAGTGTGGCATGGCGCTCGAAAAGAATCCGGCCTTTAAGAAGGAGAAGGTCTGGACCTGCCCCATGCACCCGGAAGTTCGCCAGAACTCTCCCGGGGAATGCCCGAAATGCGGAATGGATCTCGAACCCGAAGTGCCCGAGGACGACGATGACGACGAGTCGAAATCCCTCCGCCGCAAATTCATTCTCAGCCTCATTCTCGGCTTTCCCGTTCTACTGGCGGCCATGCCGCACATGATCCCCGGCGGCCTTTTTTATCAAAGCTGGCTCCCGCATTCGGCCTGGGCCTGGGTAGAGCTGATCTTCGCCACCCCGGTGGTCTTCTGGTGCGGCGGATTCCTCCACCTCCGAGGTCTAAAGTCGCTCAAGAATCTCAGCCCGAACATGTTCACCCTCATCATGCTCGGGGTCGGGGCTGCGTACTTCTTCAGCCTCGTCGCCGTGATCGCTCCCGGCATTTTCCCCGAAAGTTTCCGGGAGAACGGAAGCATTGGGCTCTACTTTGAATCGGCGACGGTCATCACCGTCCTGGTCATTCTGGGACAATGGCTCGAAGCCCGGGCCCGACGCAAAACCGGCCAGGCTATTCAAAGCCTCATGGATCTGGCCGCCAACACCGCTCACCGCCTCAACGAAAACGGCGAGGAAGAAGACCTAGAGGTCGACCAACTCGCCTCCGGCGACCGTCTCCGCGTTCGTCCCGGTGAGAAGATCCCCGTGGACGGAAAAATCGTCGAGGGGCGCAGCCGTATTGACGAATCCATGATCACCGGCGAGCCGGAAGCCGTGGCGAAGGAATCCGGCGACGAGGTCATCGGGGCCACGGTCAACCAATCCGGCAGCTTCGTCATGGAAGCCGGAGCGGTCGGCTACGACACCGTGCTCTCGCGAATCGTCGAGATGGTCGCCGAAGCCCAGCGCAGTCGCGCCCCGGTCCAGAACCTCGCCGACCGAGTGGCCCTTTTCTTCGTTCCGACGGTCGTCGCAATCTCTCTCCTCACCTTTGTTCTCTGGTTCTTCATCGGGCCAGACCCCGCCCTCGCCCACGCGATTGTGAACGCCATCGCCGTGCTCATCATCGCCTGTCCCTGCGCCCTCGGCCTCGCCACCCCGATGTCGATCATGGTCGGAGTTGGCGCCGGCGCGAAGGAAGGCATTCTCATCCGCAACGCCGAATCCCTGGAACGCGCCGAGAAAATCACCCATCTCGTCATGGACAAAACCGGCACCCTCACCGAAGGAAAGCCGCAGGTCGTCGACATCCGCTCCAATGATTCGGAGAAGGTGGCGGATTGGCTGGGAGAAGTCGCCGCCGTAGAGAGCCAATCGGAACACCCGATCGGGCGGGGCATCGTCCACTCCGCGAAGGAGAAGGAACCCTCCCTCCCGGAAGCCAAGGATTTCGAGAGCACCACGGGCGGAGGCGTCCGGGCCACGGTCGAGGGCAGCACAATCCGTGTCGGCTCCCGCAAGTTCCTCGAAGGCGAAGGCGTTTCGCTCGACGACAGCCTGAGCGAGGCCGCAGAAACCCTGCAAAACGAGGCCAAGACAGTGGTTTGGGCCGCTCGAGACGAGACACTCCTCGGCCTCATCGCGGTCGCCGACCCGATCAAAAAGACCACCAAGAAAGCCATCGAGTCGCTCCACGACCTGGGAATCGAACCCGTCATGTGCACGGGGGATCAGGAAAAGACCGCCAAGGCCGTGGCCCGGGAACTCGGAATCGACCAAGTTCACGCCGGAGTCTCTCCCGAAGACAAGCAACGGATCGTCGAGGATCTTCGCAAGCAAGGACACCGCGTGGCCATGGCCGGGGATGGCATCAACGACGCCCCCGCCCTCGCCGCCGCCGATGTCGGCATCGCCATGGGTACGGGAACCGACGCCGCCATCGAGAGCGCCGGGATCACCCTCGTCAAAGGCGATTTGATGGGCATCCAAAGCAGCCTCCGCCTCAGCCGGAAGGTGATGCGCAACATCCGCCAAAACCTGTTCTTCGCCTTCATCTACAACGCGGCGGGCATTCCCATCGCCGCCGGCGTCCTCTATCCTTTCACCGGATTCCTCCTCAATCCGATGCTGGCCGGTGCGGCGATGTCCTTCAGTTCCGTTTCGGTCATTGCCAACGCGTTGCGGCTGCGGAAGGCAAAGTTTTCGGAGTGAGGAAGATCAGAAACGGCTCTCGCCACTTCGACTCAACCTAAACATTACGAATTTTTGCCAGGGGCTCAATTAATCGGATACGAAAAACGAGGACCAATCAATCCATCGTCTCCTTATGCTTCTTTTTGAGTTTATCCCTAATTTCGTAAGCCATTTCTTCGGAAACTGGAAACAAATATAGAAGCACAAGAGCCAAGACGATGCCGACCGCAGGTACACTCGTAAATAGGACGGTTAGTGTCCAAAATCTTTCGCAAAAAGGTCCAAGTGCCTCAAGGCGTTGGTGATTGGTTTATGATGTTTAGTTGATGTTGATGTCAATAGCCCCCCATGGGGGGCTGGCGATTTTCAGGCGGTTTGTTGAAGTTCGATTTCCTCAAGCTTGGTCATATCCATGTATTTTCGGGTATCTGACCATGATTTTGTGGCGATGTGTCTGAGTCTGGCACAGGCGAGCATGAGAGCGCTTTTCCCGTCCGGGAAGCTTCCGACCACTCGGGTTCTGCGACGTATCTCCTTCATGATCCTTTCGAGCATATTGTTGGTGCGGATGCTGCGGTGGTGCTCTCT